>JBOIEI010000278.1:0-3680 GCA_050741055.1 Burkholderiales bacterium
GCCGTCCCGGACCTCGCTCTGGTAAGCGCTCATCGAAGCTTCTCCTGTCGCATTCGAAGTTCCGCCGATGTTCGCAGCCCGCGCGCCGAAGCTCAATAGCGGGGCGCCGCGGGCCCGTTCGATCACACCGACAGGGTCAAGGGAGCAGGTCCGGATTGAGCTGCCATACGCGGTAATTGAGCGCGGCCGCATAGACGACCCAGGCGAGATAGGGCAGGAGCAGCGCGCCGGCGAACGGCCGGATGCGCCAGAAAGCTACGATCGTGACGACGATCAGCGCAGCCAGGACCACGATGTCGACGAGAGCGAGAAGGCCTTGCCGCCACGCGAAGAAAAGCCAGCTCCAAAGCGCGTTGGCCACGAGCTGGACCAGGAAAAGACAAAGCGCGAGCGGTGCGCGTGCGAAGCCCCGGTCGCGCCATACGAGCCAGGCGGCCACGGCCATAAGGACGTAGAGCAGCGTCCAGGCCGGGCCGAAGATGGACGCGGGCGGCGCCCATTCGGGCTTCACCAGCTTGGCATAGAGCTCGGGTGCGTCAGCCGAAGCGATGGTGGCGAGACCGGCGGCCAGCGCCACGGTGACCAGCCAGGCAAGAAAACCGAAGGCCGGATTCCAGCCTGCATCGTTGGAAGCTGTCATTCTCGGCTCCGCATTTTGCCGTCACGAATGGACGGTTGTAGCACGTTCCCTTGTCGGTGTGCTTTACAGCGCGCGTGCCGGCCCGCTTTGGGGGCTACGAACCAGCTGCCCGGGCAAGGCGCCGCTGGCGACGCCGTCGCGGTGAACGACCGTGCCGGCCGGCTCTCGTTACGGCCTACGGCCGCTAGTTCGCGCGGTCGAGCCGGTAGACGAAGCACTCGTCGGCGCCGAAGCGGCGGCGCTCGAGGAAGTGGAAGCCGAGCCGTTCGTAAAAGCGGTGCGCGCCGATATTGCTCGCGAGCGGGTCGATCAGCACCGCGGTTACCGCGGAATCGGCGAAGCAGCGCTCGAGCGTGAGCGCCATGATGCGGCTGCCGTAGCCCTTGCCGAGATCGTCGTGCTCGCCGATCCAGATGTCGATCGCGCGCAAGCCCGCCGGCGCGTCGCCCCAGTAGTGGGTCTCTTCGCGTTGCGGGTCGATGATCTGCACGAAGCCGATCGGGCGTCCGTCCAGCTCCGCGATCAGCTGCTGGCGCCAGTCCGGCGAGCGGCCGAGCTCGACTTCCCATTGCCAATCGTCGTTCGGGTCCGAGGCCAGCACGTGCGGCTGCTCGTCCCAGTGCCGCAGCAAGGCAACGTCGGCGAGGGTGGCCGGGCGAAGTGTGATTCTGCCTGCGGGCATGGATACGGTATTCAGAGCCAAAAGCATATCGCAAGTTTGGCGGCCGGCGCGGCGACGCCACGAGCGCAAGAACTGCCGGCATCTGCCCGAATCGGCTATGCTGCGTCGTTCGATTCGAGGCAAGGAGAAACGGCATGGCGGCAACGACATCGATGGGCAGCATCAATCCGGGCAACGAGCTGGCAGGCAAGGTGGCGCTGGTCACGGGCGGCGCGCGCAATATCGGTGCGGCAACCTCGCTCGCGCTCGCGCAAGCCGGCGCGGCAGTGGCGGTGAACACGCGCAAGTCGCGCGAGGATGCCGACCGGATCGTCGCCGAAATTCGGGGGAGCGGCGGTCAGGCGGAAGCATTCATGGCCGACATTGCCGACCCGGACGCGGTGAAGCGGATGGTGGCCGGCGTGATCGAACGCTTCGGCAAGGTCGACATCCTGGTGCTGAACGCTTCGGTGCGCAAGGAAACGCCGTTTCTCGAGATCAGCGAGGACGAGTGGCGCGGCATCATGGCGATCTCGCTCGACGGCTCGTTTCGCCTCGCACAGGCCTGCATCCCGTCGATGCTCGAGGCCGGCGGCGGCAGCATCGTGACGCTCGGCGGCACGCAGGCGCTGTCCGGAGCCAGCCGGCGCGTGCACGGTTCGGTCGCAAAACACGGGATGCTAGGTCTGACGCGCGCGCTCGCGCGGGAATTCGCCGAGCAGAACATACGCGTCAATTGCGTCTCGCCCGGCCGGATGGACACCACGCGGGCGGCCGGGCGTACGGTACGCGGCGACGCGAAGGGAATTCCCATGGCCCGGTTGGGCGATCCGCGCGAGGTCGCAGATACGGTCCGGTTTCTCTGTGGACCGGGGGCGAGTTACATCACCGGTCAGCTGCTTTATGCCAACGGTGGGTTGGTGATGTATTGAGTGCGTGAAGAGTGAAAGGAGAACGCCCGCAGCGCCTTCACTCTTCACTCCGTACCTTCTGCCGTCCAGCGCCTCACGCTAATGCAAACATCGGCATCGAAGTTCCGTTTTCGGTCTTCTTGAAGGTGAGCTTCACCTTCTGCCCGATCTTGACCGTGTCCAGATCGCAATCGACGATGTTGGTCAGGACGCTGATGCCTTCGTCCAGCGTCACATACGCGATGCAATACGGAATCGGGCCGGCCCGGCGCGTCACGCTGTAGCTGTAGATCGTGCCGGTGCCTTTCGCCTCCACCCAGTCGAGCTTGGTGCTGAAGCAGAAGGGACAGATGGCGCGCGGGAAGTGGTGCACTTCCTTGCAGTCGTTGCACTTCTTGAGCAGGAGCTTGCCTTGCCCGGCCGCCTCGAAATAGCGCTCGTCGCCGACGTTGAGCATGGGGTCCGGCAGCTTCCTGTCCTGATATGGGGTTGCCATCGTCCTACTCCCTTTCCATGATGACCGTGGCACTGCCGTGCCGGTGTCCGAGCGAGCCGCCGGTGCCGTGCGCGAGCGCAATGTCGCAGTTCTTCACCTGCACGGCGGGATGCGCCTCGCCGCGCAATTGGCGCACGGCCTCGATGACCTTGGTCATGCCGCCGCGATTGGCCGGGTGATTGTTGCACAGCCCGCCGCCGTCGGTATTGAACGGGAACTTGCCGCTGCCCGAGATGAGATTGCCGTCGGCGACGAACTTGCCGCCTTCGCCCTTCTTGCAGAAGCCCAGGTCCTCGATCTGCATCACGACCGTAATGGTGAAGCTGTCGTAGATCGAGGCGTACTTGACGTCGGAATGCTTGACGCCGGCTTCTTCGAACGCACGCGGTCCGGACCAGGCCGCGCCGGAATAGGTCAGGTCGAGCTTGCCGCCCATCGTATGCTTGGGTGCCTCGGCCGTTCCGAGAATCTTCACCAGCGGCCGCTTCAGCTTCTTTGCGATCTCGGGCCGGGCGACGATCAGAGCGCCGCCGCCGTCGCTCACGACGCAGCAATCGAGCCGGTGCAGGGGGTCGGCCACCATCGGCGACTCCAGCACGTCCTTCACCGTCACCACCTCGCGCAGCATCGCGTTCGGGTTGTGCTGGGCGTGATGCGAGGCGGCGACCTTCACCCACGCAAGCTGCTCGGCGGTCGTGCCGTATTGGTACATGTGCCGCATCGCGGCCATGGCGTACAGGTTGACGGTCACCGGACCGTAGGGGATTTCGAACGGCTCCTCCGGCACGCCCGTGCCGCGGCTGCGAACCTGGGTGCCCGACGAGCCTTCGGACCGGGGCCGGCCGGACAGTGTGATGAGCGCGACATTGCATTTGCCGGCAGCAATCGCTTCGCACGCATGCCCGACATGCACCAGGTAGGACGAGCCACCGGTGTCGGTCGAATCGATGTGCTTGAGCCTGAGCCCCATGT
>JBOIEI010000279.1:0-12036 GCA_050741055.1 Burkholderiales bacterium
GCCGGCGGCTATACGGCGCAGCTCCTCGCGATCCATCACCCCCAACGGGTGAAGAGCCTGGTGCTGCTGAGCGCCACGCCGGGCTTCAAGGGCGATCAGGGAAAACGCTGGCTGCGTGAATCCGCACAGCGCGGCATGCGGCCCGTGTTCGCCGAGACCATCGACGAGCGCATACCCGTCGCCGAAGCCGATCCCGGGTTGATCGAATGGGTGCTTGGGGAGATCTGCAAGAACGATCTCGCGTGGCTCGAACGCTTCATCGGCCTGTGGACCGACACGTGGTTCATGGACGAGGTCTCGAAGATCCAATGTCCGACCCTCATCGTCGAGCCGGGGGCGCATACGATCGGCACCGGCTCGGCGTTCGCGGAGATGGAGAAGCGCATCCCTAAAGCGAAGCGTATCGTCTACGAGAACGGCAGGCACAACATCTTCGACTACCTGCCGGATCGCTGCGTCAGCGATACGCTCGCGTTCCTGAAGAAGCATTTTCCAGGAGAAATCCACTGAACCGTCTCGAAGGCAAGGTCGCACTCATCACCGGGGCCGGCTCTGGCATCGCCAAGGCCGCTTCGCGCCTCTTCGCCGAGCAGGGCGCTCGCGTGGTGATCGCAGAGATCGATCGCGAGAAGGGCGTGGCGACCGAGCGCATGGTCCATGAGGCCGGCGGCGAAGCGCTCTTCGTCCACACCGATGTCACCGACGAGGACAGCGCCAAGGGCGCTGTCGCCGCCGCGGTCGAGCGTTTCGGAAAGCTCGACGTGCTCTACAACTGTGCCGGCGGATCGACTGCTGAGGACGACCTCGTGACCGAAGTCGACCTGACCGAATGGCAGCGCACGATGTCGCTCAATCTGCTCGGCCCGATCCTCATGTGCCGGCACGGCATCCCGCGGATCGTCGCAGCGGGCGGCGGCGCGGTGGTGAACATGTCGTCGGGCGCCGCGCTGCGCGGTTCCAGCCCGGCGCATATCTACACCGCGGCCAAGGGCGGGATCGTCTCCCTCACGCGGGCGCTCGCGGGGACTTTCGTCAAGGACAACGTGCGGGTGAACGCGATCTGCGCCGGCCGCATCCTCACCGAGCGCATCACCAGCCGCTACGGCACGCCGGACCGAGCAGGCCCGGTCGTAGACCTGCAGGACGCGGCCGGGCGCTTGAAGGAATACCCGTTCTGGGTCGGCTCGCCCGAGGACATCGCGCGCATCGCGCTGTTCCTCGCCTCCGACGAATCGCGCATGATCACGGGTGCAGCCATTCCCGCGGACGGCGGCCGCTCGGCCTATTGAGCGCACGAATGAACGCGCAAGCGCGCTGGGCGATGCAGACGTTCAAGGCTTCCGACGGGCTCCTCATCGCCTACGCGCTCGACGACTACACCGATCCCTGGCAGCCGGCGGACACGCTGATCCTCATTCACGCCGCGATGGGGAGCTCGAAGCGCTTCTATGCCTGGGTACCGCATCTCGCGCGCGACCTGCGTGTGATCAGAATCGACCTGCGCGGGCACGGTGAGAGCGGCGATCCCCCTGCAGGACAACTCAGCCAGCAACGGCTGGTGGAGGACGTGGTGGAGCTCGCCGATCACGTCGGCGCGACGCGCTTCCACGTCGCCGGTTCATCGGCCGGCGCGATCGTCGCCGAGAAGGTCGCGATCGATTATCCCGAGCGCGTGCTCTCGCTCGCGGCGTTCGCGGGCACCGGCGGCATCAAGCACGCCCATCAGGATCAGTTGGGCTGGGTGAAGCGCATCGGCGAGCAGGGCCTTGCCGGGTTCCTGCGCGAAACCATCGCCGACCGCGTCGATCTCAAGACGGCAGAGCCCGGCTTCGTCGACTGGTTCATCGCGGAATCGGCCAAGACGCCCGTGCCGGTCCTCGAGCGGTTCGTGCCGATGATGCGCGAGTTCGTCGTCATCGACGATCTGCACCGCATCCGCTGCCCTGTGCTCGCGATCGCACCGGGCGGCGATCCGATACACCCGGTGGCGAACTATCGCGCGCTGCCGGATCGCATTCCCGGCTGCGAGTTCGTCGTCTACGAAGGTTTGCCGCACAACATCACCGATGCAGTGCCCGACCGCTGCGCTCAGGATCTGAAGCGGTTCCTGTTGAGGCACGGGGCGGCTGGACGCCAATCGACAACCGAGGATTGACCATGCAGCGAAGGCAAGGCAGGCTTGAGACCATGCGAATCGCATACGCCGCGGCGGCCGCCCTCCTCTTCTACGCCTGCGCCGGGTACGCGCAAACGTATCCGGTCAAGCAGATCCGGATCGTCGTGCCATTCGCCCCCGGCGGCGGCACCGACATCATGACACGCATCATGCTGCCGAAGCTCAGCGAGCTGCTGAAGCAGCAGCTCATCGTGGACAACCGCCCCGGCGCCGGCAGCCGGATCGGCACCGAGCTCGTCGCGAAAGCGCCCGCCGACGGCTACACCGTGCTCATGGTCGACACGGCGTTCATGACGAACCCGAGCCTGTACTCGAAGCTGCCCTACGACTCGCAGCGCGATTTCACCCCCGTGTCGCTGTTGGCGACCGCGCCTGTGATCATGATCGTGCATCCGTCGGTCCCCGTGCGCACGGTGAAGGAGCTCGTTTCGCTCGCGCGCGCGCAGCCGGGCGCACTCAACTTCGCCTCCGGCGGCCCCGGCAGCTCGACACACCTGGGCGTGGAGCTTCTGAAGCATGTCGCGAAGATCGACCTCGTGCACATTCCCTACAAGGGCACGGGACCCGCTGTCGCCGACGTGCTCGGAGGCCAGGTGACGATGATGTTCGCCGGCATCAGCTCGGTGCGGCAGCACGTCGAAAACGGCAGGCTGCGCGCGATCGCCGTGACCGGCGAGAGGCGCTCGCCTGCCATGCCGCAAGTGCCGACCTTCCGCGAAGCCGGCATGAAAGCAGTGGACGCGAGCTCGTACTGGGGCGCACTCGCACCAGCGCGCACGCCGCAGGATGCTGTCAACAAGCTCTCCACCGTAATGGCGCAGGTGCTCAAGATGCCGGAGGTGCGCGAGAAGCTCGTCGAGCTCGGTTTCGACCCGATCGGCGGCGGCCCGTCCGAGTATGCCGCGCTCATCGCAAGAGAGACCGACAAGTGGGCCAAGGTCATCAAGGCGGCCGGCGTGAAGCTCGACTGATGCGCGCCATCTCGCTTGCGCCGGACGAGCTCGGGCGGCTCATCCGTAGCGGGATCCGATGTTCGCGAAGATCGTGAAGACCGCAGGGATCGAGCCCGAATGATCGCGACCAGGTGCGCAGTCTGGGGCGCCGGCGCGATTGGCGGCGTCGTGGGCGCCGGCATGGCGCGCGCGGGCGAAGACGTGCTCCTCGTAGACGTCGTTCCCGAGCACGTGAACGCGATGAACGACTCGGGGCTCGTCATCCGCATGGCAGGCGAGGACGAGCGCACGCGGGTGCGTGCGGCGCTCTCCATGGCTGTCCGGGATGCGTTCGATGTCGTGTTCCTCGCAGTCAAATCACAGTACACGCAGGCCGCGCTCGACGCGATCGAGCCGCACCTGCACGCGCGCTCCGCTGTCGTCTCGCTGCAGAACGGTGTCAACGAGCCGCACATCGCACGGCGCATCGGTGCGGAGCGCACCATCGGTTGTCTGGTCGATTTCTCGTCCGACTACCAGGCGCCGGGCCTGATCGCGCGCGGGCGCGCGGGCAACCTCTTCGTCGGCGAGCTCGACGGCCGCGCCACATCCCGGATCGAAGCGGTGCGAAGCCTCCTCGCGCACTCGACGGCCGCGTACACCTGCCCGAACATCATGGGCTACGTGTGGGCGAAGATGTGCAAGGGCACGATCGACGCCACGACTGCGCTCGTCGACGAGAATGCGCTCGAGCTGCGCTTCAACCGCAAGTACCATCCGGTGCGCGCCCAGCTCGTGCGGGAAACCGTGGAGGTGGCGGCGGCCGAAGGCGTGCAAGTCGCGGCTTTCGCTCACTTCGATCCCGCGCCGTTCCTCGACCGCTCGCCGGCGGGACGCGAGGCCGCATTCCGCGTGCTCGACGAGATCGCGCACGGACAGGCCTTGGGCAATACCAAGATCCGCACCGGCTACTGGCGCGATATCGTGGTGCGCAAGCGCAAGACCGAAATCGAGTACATCACCGGGGAAATCGTGCGCTGCGGCGAGCGATGCGGCGTGCCCACGCCGCTGAACCGACTGCAGTGGATGATGTTCGAGGAAATCGAGAGCGGCAAGCGTCCCATGCAATGGGCGAATCTCGACCAGCTCGATGCGGCGCTCACTGCGATTGCGCAGTGAACGCGTTGCCACCCGGCACGCGCGCGATATCGCAGTCCGCGCAGCTTGCTCGCACCGGCAGCGGGAGCTCAGGCATCGGGCTGCAGGGGATCGCGCCGCGCATACTCCGTCGCCGCATCGGCCAGCGTCGTGAAGTTGGCGCCGGAATCGGCCAGTCGCTGGACAAGCTTTTCCAGCATCAGCATGCGATGGCCGCGGCCGATGACGAAAGGATGAAAGGTGTAGGTGAGTACGCCCCAGTCAGTAATCCGGCGCATGTACTCGAACTCGTTCAGCCAGTTGTCCAGGACCTGGTTCGCGTTCTGCAGTCCGGGCAGGATCGACTCGCGTGTCCGCACGAACTCGAAGTGCGGGTAGTCGTCGAGCGACCAGCTGACGGGCATCTCGATCAACCGGGTGCGCTCGCCGAACACGGCCGGCGCTTCGAGCGTGATCACGTCGTTGCGGCGCACTCGATACGGGCAGTAGTCGTGGCCCATCATCGAGCTGTCGTACACGAAGCCGTGCTGCAGCAAGAGCTCCACCGAGTGCGAGCTCAGGTCCCACGAAGGAGAGCGATAGCCGCGTGCGTTGCTGCCGGTGAGCGACTTGATCAGCTCGTTGGCGCGAACCAGCTCCGCCTCCTCCTCGTCCCGGGTCAATGTCGCGGGCGGACGATGAGTCCAGCCGTGGTGACCAATCTCGCAGCCAGCGTCGGCAATCATGCGCGACTCGTTCGGGTAGGTTGCGAGCGTGTGTCCGGGGATGAAGAACGTCGCCGGCACGTGCAGCTCGTTCAACAGCCGCAGGATGCGCGGCACTGCGACTGCCCCGAACTCGCCGCGCGAGATCGGTGTCGGGCTCGTCATGCCGCGGGCAATGAAACCCGACATCGCGTCGAAGTCGAATGTCATGCAGACGAGATGGCGCGCCATGCTGATCTCCTTTGCCATAGGAAACGATCGACTCAGGACCTTCCCGACGCGTCCATCGATGGCACGCCTCAGGCCAGTTGCCGTTTCGCCAGCAGGAAACGCAGGTAATCCTGAGCGCAGCGGTCCGGGACCGCGTCGGTGATGTTGTGCGGCAGGCCCTCGTAGACGATGAGCTCGCAGTCCGGGATCCGCTCCTCGAGCACGCTGTAGTGCTCGAGCTTGTGGATCGGATCCCCGCCCGGCGCGATTGCAAGTGTGGGGCAGCGGATGAGCTGCAGCTCGTCGAGCACCTCGAAGTTGCGCATCATCGGCACGAAGCGCGCAAGCACGTCGACCGGGGTCTTCGCCGATTCGGCGATGAACCAGTCGACGAAGCCCGCAGGCGCACTCTTCAGGTCCACCCGGTCGGCGATCGTATCGCGCAGGAACTGCGCCAATCCCCGCTCGCCGATCCGCTGCACCCAGGAACTCTGATCCTGCAGCCCGTGCTTGATTCCGGCGGTTGCGGCAAAGGCGCCGAGCGTGAGCACGCGTTCCGGGTAATCGATGGCCACCTTCTCGGCCACCACCGCGCCTGCCGAGGAGCCGCCGACGTGAAAGCGCTGCGCACCCAGGTGGTCCGCCAGCTCAACCACGTCCTGCACCAACCGCTCCTGAGAAAGCTGGTCGGGCCCCGGCACTTCGCTGGCGCCGTGCCCGCGCATGTCGATGCGCACGACGCGAAACGCACCGGCGAGATGCGGCACCCAGGCGTAGAAGCGTTGCGAGCTGCCCATCGCCGCGTGCACGAGAATGACGGTCTCGGGCGTGCGCCACGGGTCGGTGTAGTCGTCGAGCGCGTAGGCGATTTTCAAGCCGTCCGAGGCGCCAAAACTCTGCATCGTCATCGTGACGCTCCTAGCGGGCTTGGCGCTGCGCGCGCAGAAACCGCAACAGGTCGGTCGCGCACCGCTCCGGCACCGAATCCGTAATGTTGTGGGGCAGTCCTTCGTAGACGACGAACTCGCAGTGCGGCACGTGCTGCTTGTAGACCTCGTACTGGCCCGGGGCGCCGAGCGGGTCGTGGCCGGGCACGACGTTCAGCATCGGACACTTGATCTCGTGCAGCCGATCGGTGAAATCAACCGCCTTCATCATCGGCCCGAAGCGCGCGAACAGTTCCGGATCGGTGCGCGCGGATTCGTCGATGAACCAGGCGAGGAAGCCCTTGTCGGCGACGTTGGGGAAGCGCTCCTCGATCGTCTCCTGCAGGAAGCCGCGCATGCCCTTGGCGCGGATATGGCTCACCCACTTGTTCATGTCGATTAGCGAATTCTTCAGCCCCGGCGTGGAAGCGAAGTTGGTGAGCGTCAGGATGCGATCCGGGTAGTCGAGCGTGGTTCGCATCGCGACGATCGCGCCGGCCGAGGAGCCCGCGATATGGAATCGCTTCAACCCCAGGTGATCCGCGAGCTCGATGACATCCTGCGTCAGTCGCTCCAGCGAAAGCTGCTCGGGACCCGGAATCTGGGTCTCGCCGTGCCCCCGCATGTCGGGACGTACGACATAAAAATCGCGCGACAGAATCGGCATCCACTTGTAGAGTCGCCGCGAGCTGCCCATGGCGGCATGGATCAGGATCAGCGCCTCCCGGGGCTTCCAGGGATCGCTGAAATCGTCCACGACGTAGGCCAGCTTCAGACTGTCGCTTGCAGTCATGTAGTGCGTTTCAGAGCTCAATGCCATGCTCGATCTCCCCCTCGCTTCGCTTTTGGCAATGCTATCCACGCCGGATTATGTGGACCTGCGCGAAGGAGAGCAAGACGATGCCGACAATTGGAATGCGTACCTTGCTGGCCGGTACAGCCGCCGCGCTTGCCTGGACGACGGCTGCTGCGCTGGAACCAGACCGAAGTTCCAACCGCTGCAGAGGCCGGTGTCGCTGGCATCGAATCCGGCACTTGGTACGGCTTCCTCGCCCTGGCCCGCGCGCCCGCGGCCATTGTCCAGAGGTGTAATGCGGACGTCATGGGTACGATCGCCGTACCAGAAGTGAAAAGCCGCTTGCTCGCGCAAGGAGCCGAAATCATCGGACCCGGATCGGTCAGGTTCTGCGCGAGGAAATCGCGAGATGGGCCGCCACCGTCAAGCGCGCGGGAATGACCCCCGACTAGCCAGTGCGACGGGATCTGTGCAGCATGTTGGATTCGGCCGTTTCATCCATCGTCGTTCACCAGGCGACGCATCTTCGCGCAGTCCCCGCTCGCTCGGCCTGTCGGAAAACGCAACGCCAGCCAAGCGTGGAAGAAGCGAAAACAGCGAGGTGCCAGCAGGATTCCGATCGCCTTGCGCTGCAGGGCATTGAGCGGCACGCGACTGAATAACACGTAATTTCCTGCTATCAAGTGATCGTAGCCGAACGTTCTTGCGATCCAGTCCATGGCGCCCGGGGAATAGAAGAACACGTGGCGCCCGGAATAGCAGCCTAGATAAGGCCACTTCTCCCCTTGCGCCAGGTAAATCCCGGTCGAAACGAATAGGGCCTTGGGCTTGCAGGCAAAGAGCTCGCTGAGTTCCGTCGCGGGACGAGAGAAATGCTCCCATACCTCGAAGGAAGTGACCATGCCGAGTCCTGTCCTCAGATGGCCGTCGAATCCGACGGCGTAGAGGTTCCGAGCGTAGCGGTCGCAACTGAATGCATCCAATCCGACATCTCGAAGGGCGCGAGTCGTAAGGCCGTCGCCACCGCCGTAATCGACCAATGTCTCGTCCGGACCGATGCCGAGTACGCGGGATACGTAATAGGTCAATACCTGGTTGCGCAGTGCACGAAGGACCCCATGGGTATCAGTAAAGCGGCGCGCATCCTTATAGGCTTCGTCCAGCCAGTAGGGTGTGACCGTTTGCAGGCTGCCGCAGGATCGGCACTCGAGATAACGAACATCGTGGCTGTGCATGATGATCTTGCTGAATACGGTGCTCGTTTCTGCGCCGCAGAGCCGGCAATGATCATCAGTCAGCGTATCGTCCATAGCTCGAAGTCCAAAGCATACCCACCACTCAGCGGGGGTGCCGTCGAGGCCACCGAAGCCGCACCGGCGGCCAACCCGCAAGCCCGACCACCGTACCCCATGCATCCTTACCCCAGGCTGAGACGGTGACAGCCAGCACCGCGGCCACCAAGGTGCCAATCATCAGGATCAGGACACCCAGAATGGCGGCATAGTCCTCCAGCAGCCTGAACAATGCATAGAGGCAGCTGCCGACTAGCGCAAATGCAATGAAAGCGGGCCCAACCACACGCACGATGCGGCCGAGCTCGATCCCCGTCTTTTGCGCGACGAAGCAATACAACAAGGGGACGCGCAGAAGGATTCCGCTGACCGAAAACGCGAGTGCGACACCCAGCCCGCCCCAGGGCAGGCCGCACGCGATCGCGGCCACGAGAATCGCGTTGTTCACCATGCCCCATAGCGAGAGTTCCTTGCCGAGGCCCGCAGTCGTCAAGGCCCAGGTCGCGACGACGCTGATCGGCATGCTAAAAAGCGTCATCGAAAACGCCCGCACGATGGCGGCTGTCTCGGACCAGCCCTCCCCGAGCAGTATTCTCACGATCCAGTCGGCGCCGGCGAAGGTGAAAGCGGCGCCAAGCGATGAAGCGAATCCGACGACGAGCAATAGACGCAGGATTGCCTCCCTGAACTTGTCGGGCTCGGCATGCAGCCTGCTGAGCGTAGGGATGGCAACCGCACCGAGTGGCGCGAGCATCTGCATGCAGGGCTGAACCATCAGTACCTGTGCGCGGCTATAGAAGCCGAGATCGACGGATCCATGCAATCTGCCCAAAAGAACTTTGTCGAGATTCATGCCCAATGCGCTGACGAGGTTGTAAGCCATGACATGACCGCCAAAGCTCAGCGTCGATCGCAAGCCGCGAGGCCAGGCCGGCCGACCGGGTCGCCATTCGCACAAGACCCATAGGAACACCGCATTGACGGCATTGCCGGCCACCACGCCGATGACCAGAGCCCAGTAGCCCAGACCCGCCCAGGCGCTGGCGATACCGGAAATCGAACCGACCGCTAGTGTGACAAGCTCGATCGCTGCCAAGGCGTTGAAGCGCATGTTGCGGCGAACGATGGCTTCCTGCTGAACCATTAGGCCGGACAGGGCGAAAGTTACGGAGAACAGCAGCACGATGTGCAAAAGCTCGGGTTCGCCATAGAACCATGCCAAGACGGGTGCGAGCCCTGCGCCGACCAACGCAAGAAGCATACCGAGGGCCACGTTCACCCAGAACATGCGCGTAACCTCGTCGTGAGAAATGGCGGGGCGCTGGATGGTCGCGGTCGTCAACCCCCCGTCCCGTATGACTGTCAGCAGGGCCATCATGCTCGTGACCATCGCGATCAACCCGAAGTCTGCTGAAGTGAGCAACCGCGACATGACAGCTGTATAGCAAAGCTGCACGATAAGCTTGGCCCCCTGCGTGCCGAGCGTGACCCCAAAGCCGGAGATGGCGCGGGCTTTGAGATTCCGTACCGTTTCGCCACTGCTGAGGGCGTCCGAAGGGGATCTTTTCGGTTCCCTTCGCGATGCATCCTCGCCTGATTTAGCGTTCAATGAAGACCATATCGTATGCGCACGCTGAACTCGACCTTCGCCGGTGTCGATGGGGGCCACTTCCGTCCCGAACCATCCGGCGCATGCCTCGCCTCCGGATGTCGCAGGACCGCCCGGTTCGGGGCCCGACGAACGCGATCACGAGTCGGCGACACGATTCAATGCACGACCATGAAGGACTCGATATTCCGGCGAACCGAGCGCGGGACCAGTGCATTCTGGTCAGCGTAGCCGACGGCGATATACATGATGATCCTTTCGTTTTCGGGAATGCTGCCATGACGATGGGCCTTCACATCCAGGCCAGGATTCGTTATGCACCAGTTCAGACAGCACGTGCTCAGACCACGAGCCTGGAGCGCGAGTAGCAAGGTCATGACGAACAACCCGGCGTCGATGTACGGCTGGTTCCGCTCCGATGCGTCGAAGAAACCGTCGGCATCGGCAGTAATCACGAGCAGCAGCGGAATCCGCTCCCCGAATCCACGGTTCCCGTTCTGCAGCGCGAGCAAGGCGTCCATCTGGCGCCGGTCGCGATACAAATGCACTCGCCAGGGTTGGCGATTGCACGCGCTTGGGCTCGACTGAGCGAGGGCAATCGCCTCATGCACGTCTTGCTGCGGAACCGGGTCGGGACGATAGGCGCGGACGCTGCGCCGGGCCCTGCACAATTGCCAGAGTGCAACACTTACGTCCGGCGCACACTGTATCGCAGTCGTCGGCGTTTCGAATTCGGGCCGCCGGGGCGAGTCATTCATACAACGATCGATCTGGGACGCGAGCCGCCCGGTGCCCCCGGATGCAAGCGGGCTCGTTTCGACCTGAATTCGATAAGCACGCAGGCATTCCAAAGCACCGAGGTAGACCGGGTCATTCGTTCCGTAGCCTTCCTTACGCCAATGCTCGATCAACGACACCAATCGTGTTGCCGAATCTGCGCCGAAGTGCGACCTTCGGTCCGGCATGCAAAGTCCCTTCTCGATCTTGTGAAAGTAGAAGATCAGCTCCGAGCTGAGCTTCCAATAGTTGCGTCTACATCCATCCCAACGCATATGTCGGTATGTATGCGCGGCGTCGCGCAAGTGAAACAATAGACGCCTGCCGAGCACGGTGCGCCTGCGAAGTAGATGATATGCATCGCGAAGTGAAGGGAACGCCCGCAAGGCCGCGCGGGCCGTCTTTCTGACGACACCGAGTCCAGCTCGTGCGTTCGGGGCACCTGCATCCATGGTCATCGGGCGCGCTGTCCTCGAAAACGATGGCCTCAGGTATCGGCCAGCAGCGATTGCAAGTTCTGCTCCGCAGCCTGACGCACACCCTCGAGCCTGGGACGCACGGTCGCGCGCAACTCCGAAAGTGCGCGCACGAAGCTGCCGATCAGCTCGATAAGCCGCTCGGGTTTCGCCGCATCAGCGGGCTCGAGCAAGAACCGGTCGGGCAGATTGAAATGTCGAAATAAGCCTTCGAACTTGTTCTGGTAGGTCAAGGCCGCCACCGGTACGCCCATGCCGAGGCTCGCGATCGCCAAGTGCATACGACCGGTGAGAATCCCGTCCAGACTTCCGGCGACCCCCTTCAGCTCCGCCGCGCTCAGGCGCTCGACAGGATAGAGAATCTTGTTCCCGAAATCCCGATGCAACTCACGGAATATGGGCTCGAGACAAATATCGTCGCCCATGTCTCCGCGATAATCGTGCGAAATGAGAACCACCGACAAACCTTCGCAATGCATCAGTTCCGCCAGAGCCTTTTTGGCGGAACCGACCAGCGCACCAATACCATCGGACGAATGAATATGCATCAACATCGGGTGAATGTTCAATCCGATCACGGCATTCCCTTGCGCTCGCCGCTCGCTTGCCCAATGGCGTATTGATCTCACGCGCGTCGAAGCGATATCTGGCTTCAACAGGAAAGCGACATCCGCCACCAAAGTCGCCTTCGCCTTGGACAATCTCCGAAAGCGGCTCAACGAAATCTCGTCACGCACGTTGATCGACAGTCGCGGAGCCAACCCGTCAAACACAGCGGCAACATATTGACTGGGATGTTCGGCTAGACTGAACCCAAGAATGCTCCCCAGCACTCCTTGACGAACTGCCAAGTCGGCAACCACGAGCATCTGCATGGCCAGGATCGGGTTGTACGATCCATCTAGAACATCGGCACCGACGACCAGAACGACATCGGGACCAAACCCGCTCACCGCGGAATGGACGAGGGAGAGCGGTCC
>JBOIEI010000280.1:0-20536 GCA_050741055.1 Burkholderiales bacterium
GCCTTTCTCGCCATGCTGGTCGACCGCCTGGCGCTGGCCAATACGCGCTTGAGCCAGTTGCTCGCCGAGCGCAACATCAGCACTTCCTGAACGCGGCCTGCGGGCATCGATCCGCGCTGCGTGCTCCGTTTGCAGAACGGCCGATAACGGCGGGCGCAGGACTCACATTTGCTAATATACCCCCGCAGCCGCCCGGCCCGCGCCCTTGCGGGGCGTTGCGCGCTTGGGCCGTGGTCTCAGACGATGTCGCGTGGGCGCCGCATGGAGGAGCCGCAGATGGAACAGCACGACAAGGAACTCGATGCGCGCGGACTGAATTGCCCCCTGCCGATTTTGCGCACGAAGAAATCGCTCGCGGACATGAGCTCGGGGCAGATCCTGAAGATCCTCGCCACCGATCCGGGCTCGGTGAAGGACTTTCAGGCGTTCTCCAAGCAAACCGGGAACGAGTTGCTCGAGCACGCGCAGAACGACGGCGAGTACGTTTTCCTGATGCGCAAGAAGTGAGAGGGAGAGGGGAGCACGCACTACTCGCGCACGATCCCCAGTCGCACGTAATGCGCGCGGATGTGGCTGCGTAGCACCGGCAGCTTGATCCACAGCACCCCGCCCGCCCCGATGCAGCAGGCGCCCGAGAGCGCGAGCGTCGCGGTCGCACCGATCCGTTCTGCCAGCGCGCCGGCAGCGAGGCTGCCCATCGGAATCATGCCGAGGAACGACATCGTATAAAGGCTCATCACGCGCCCGCGCTTTTCGTCTTCGACGATGGTCTGCAGGATCGTGCTGGTGCCCGTGATGACGACCAGCATCCCGGCGCCGACGAAGAAGAGCAAGAGGTAGGCAAGCCACAGCCAACGCGTCTGCGAAAAGGCCATCAGCGCGCTACCTGCCGTCACGGCGGCTGCCAGGATGATGCGCGCGAGGCCTCGTACGTCTCTGCGCCCGGCCAGCACCAACACCGCAACGCCGCCGCCCAATCCGGCTGCGCCCGTGAGGTAGCCCAGGGTGTCCGCGCCGCCGTGAAAGATTTCGGCGGCGAATATCGGCATCAGCGCCTGGTAGGGGGCGATCATGAAGCTCACAACGGCGAGCGTGGGCAGCAGAATACGCACCGGCACCGTATCCCAGGCATAGCGCAGTCCTTCGGCGAGATCGGCAGCCACTCGCGCCTGGCGTCGCACGCGCGGGCGCTCCTCGATTGTCATCGCCGCGACCGCGGCAATGACGCCCAGCTTGCTCAGGGCGTTGACGAGGAAGCACAGCGCTTCGCTGGAGGCGGCCATCAGCAGCCCGGCGATGGTGGGGCCGATGAGCCTTCCCGCCTGCTGCATGAAGGCGCTCAGGGCCACCGCGCTCGGCAGGTCCTCGCGCGCAGTGACCATCTCGGGCAGAAACGTCTGGCGCAGCGGCGTATCGGCTGCCTGGATGATTCCGAGCAGCGTCGCCAAGGCGATGACGTGCCAGGCGTTCAACAAATCCGCATAGGCGAGCCCGGCCATGGCTACGGCATGGATCGCCGCGATCACCTGCGTGATCAGCAGCAGCCGCTGGCGATCGACCCAGTCGGCCAACAAACCCGTCAAGGGGACGAAGAAAAACAGCGGCGCCATGCTCGCGAAGCCCGTCAGCCCGAGCAGCAGCGCGGAGCCGGACAGGCGGTACACCAGCCAGCTCATGGCGATGGTGTGGATCCAGGTGCCGATCACCGATACCGTCTGGCCGGCGAAGAAGAGGCGGAAGTTGGGATGCTTGAGCGCGCGCAGCGAATGCTTCATGCGCGCCCGCTCATTCCCGCACGCGGCTCACTGCAGCCGGGCGAGCTGGGCGTTCAGCTGGTCGAGCGTCGCGCGGAAATTCTCCAGCCGATCGCGTTCCTGCGCGACCACCCGCTCGGGTGCGCGCTCGACGAAGCTCTGATTGGCGAGTTTGCCCTCGGCTTTGTGCACTTCGCCTTCGAGGCGCTGCTTCTCACGCGTGAGGCGTTCGCGCTCGGCCGCGACGTCGATCTCGATCTTGAGCATCAGGCGGAAATCGCCCACGATCGCGACCGGCGCCTCGGCGCGCGGCAGTTCGGCCAGCGCGCTCACATCCGACAGGCGCGCGAGCGCCTTGAGATACGGGGCATAGGTTTCGATGCGCGCGGCATCGCCCGAAACGAGCAGCGGCACGCGCTTGCCCGGGCTCACGCCCATTTCGGCGGCGAGCTGGCGGCAGGCGTTGATCATGTCCTTGAGCGCCGCGATCCGATTCTCCGCACCCGCGTCCATCCGGGCGTGCTCCGGCGACGGATACGGGGCGATCATGATGCTGGCGCCGCTCTTGCCGGCGAGCGGGGCGACCTTCTGCCACAGCTCCTCGGTGATGAAGGGAATGATCGGATGCGCAAGACGCAGCACCGACTCCAGCACGCGCACCAGCGTGCGCCGGGTGCCACGCTGAGCGGCCGGGTCGCCGGCGCCGAGCTGCACCTTGGCGAGCTCCACATACCAGTCGCAATACTCGTCCCATACGAACTCGTAGATCGCGCGCGATACCATGTCGAAGCGATAGTCGCGGAAGCCCGCGTGCACGGCGGTCTCGGCGATCTGCAGCCGGCTCACGATCCAGCGGTCGGCGTCGGAGAGCGTCACGGGCAGGCTCTCGTCCAGTCCCGTGTCCTGGCCGTCGGTATTCATGAGCACGAAGCGCGCAGCGTTCCACAGCTTGTTGCAGAAATTGCGGTAGCCGTCGCAGCGGTTCAGATCGAACTTGATATCGCGCCCGTGGCTGGCGAGGCTCGCGAAGGTGAAGCGCACGGCGTCGGTGCCGAAAGCGGGGATGCCGTCGGGGAACTGCCGGCGCGTGGCGGCTTCGATCCGGGGTGCATCCTTGGGGTTCATCAGGCCGGTGGTGCGCTTGGCGACCAGCGTATCGAGCGCGATGCCGTCGATCAGGTCGAGGGGATCGAGAATGTTGCCCTTCGACTTGCTCATCTTCTGGCCTTCGGCGTCGCGCACCAGTCCCGTCACGTAGACTTCATGGAACGGAATCTTGCCGGTGAAGTGCAGGGTCATCATCACCATGCGCGCCACCCAGAAGAAGATGATGTCGAAGCCGGTTACGAGCACACTGGAGGGCAGGTAGAGCGCCAGCGCCGGGTTGTCTTCGGGCCAGTCGAGCGTCGAGAACGGCCACAGGGCCGAGGAGAACCAGGTATCGAGCACGTCCTCGTCCTGGCGCAGCACGAGGTGCGGATGCGTTCGCTGCAGGTCTTCGCGCGCGTCGTCGGGCAGCGCGCCGGTGGCTCGCAGCAGCTCGAGCGTTTCGACCAGCGTGCGCAGCCTTTGTGCGTCGGAAGCGCGCTCGCTCTGCGCCGACAGCATCTGGGCCGCCTGCCTATAGGCGCCGATCTCGTCGTGCGCGACGATTACGCCACCGAGCGCGTCGTACCACGCGGGAATCCGGTGACCCCACCACAGCTGGCGCGAGATGCACCAGTCCTGGATGTTCTGCAGCCACTGGTTGTAGACCGTGGTCCAGTTCTCCGGCACGAACCGGATCTGCCCGTCGGCCACCACGTCGAGCGCCGCCTGCGCGATCGACTTGCCGCTCGGCCCCGGCTTCGACATCGCGACGAACCACTGATCGGTGAGCATCGGCTCGATGACGGCATTGGTGCGATCGCCGCGAGGTACGGTCAGCCGGTGCGGCTTCACCCCGGCCAGCAAACCCTCGGCTTGCAGATCGGCGACGACGCGCGCGCGTGCCTCGAACCGGTCGAGCCCGCGATAAGCCGGCGGTGCGTTGTCGTTCATGCGCCCATCGAGCGTCATGACGACGATCGGCTCGAGCGCGTGACGTTGCCCCACCTGGTAGTCGTTGAAGTCGTGCGCCGGCGTGATCTTGACGCAGCCGGTGCCGAACTCGGGATCGACGTAGTCGTCGGCGATCAGCGGGATGCTGCGCCCGGTGAGCGGCAGCACGACGCGGCGACCCAGCAGATGCGCATAGCGCGCGTCGTTCGGATTGACCGCCACGGCGACGTCGCCGAGCATCGTTTCCGGACGCGTGGTCGCAACCACGATGTCGCTGCTGCCGTCTTCGAGCGGGTAGCGGATGTGCCAGAGCTGGCCATCCTCCTCCTCGGAGACGACCTCCAGGTCGGACACGGCGGTCTGCAGCACCGGATCCCAATTGACCAGGCGTTTGCCGCGATAGATGAGGCCCTGCTCGTACAGGCGCACGAAGACGTCGCTGACGGTGCGCGAGAGCCCCTGGTCCATCGTGAAGCGCTCGCGCTCCCAGTCGCACGATGCGCCCAGGCGGCGCATCTGGCGCGTGATGGTCGAGCCGGACTCGGCCTTCCATTGCCATACGCGCTCGACGAAAGGCTCGCGTCCGAGCGCTCGCCGATCGACACCCTGCTGCTCGAGCTGGCGCTCGACCACGATTTGCGTGGCGATACCTGCGTGGTCGGTGCCGGGCTGCCAGAGCGTATTGCGTCCGCTCATGCGCTGATAGCGGATGAGCGCGTCCATCAACGTATGCTGGAACGCATGCCCCATGTGCAGCGTGCCGGTTACGTTCGGCGGCGGCAGCAGGATGCAATAGCCGGGTTTCCCCGGCACATAGCCGGCGCGAAAGTAACCTGCGGCTTCCCAACGCCCGTACCACGAGCGCTCGATATCCTGCGGCTCGAAACTCTTGGCGAGGTCCATCGGAGGGAGGACGGGCGGAAAGGCCGGCATTATACGGGAGCCCGCGTTGGCTTCGGGCGGCGGAAGCGCCTCGGCAGTGCTTCGAGCCTGCTCGGCGAGCACTTCGCGCAGCGACGACTGCACCTCGCGCAGCGACGACTGCACTTGGCTCGCGACGCTGCCCGCCACTCGCTCGGTCATGCGATCGGCCACGCGTTCGGCCATGCGCTCGACCGCCTGGTTGAGCGCATCGCCGATGGCCGGCAGAAACCGCTTCTCGATCACCTGCGCAATCTGTTGATCGAGACTTGCCTTGAGCTTGAGATAAACCTGGTGCTCGAGATTCTGCGTCTGGACGCGCGTGATCACCGAGGGCTCGGTATCGCTGCCGCTGCCCGGGCGCGCGGGGAGCGTATCGCGCCCAACCACATCGCTGCCAACCACATCGCTGCCTACCAGGTCCGCGCCTGCTTCGGGCTCGATCGCCTCCGGCCGCTCGAATAACGGGGCGGGCGGAAGCACCATATCGGTCAGAACCGGGATGTCCGGATCGTCATCCGGAGGCAGCAAGCCGCGTGGTCCCGGCTCCTCACCGTGCTCTGTTTGCAGTGGGCTCGCGTCGAGCGCCAGCGGGGCAGGCGACTCGGAAGCTCGAGGCGCATCGGGCGCTGCGGTGCTGTCGGTTGCCGCGGCCGGCGGATCCACATCGGGCGATCGTGGCGGAAGGTCCATGCCGCGGTGCTTGTCGAGCAGCGCATCGACCTTGCGGATGAGATCGCGGTTGTGCGCGTCGTCGCTCATCATGCCCGGTTGGTGGCGGTGGGCGCGCTGCGCGACATGTCGTGGTTGCGCAGCTCGTAACCGCGGTCGCGGTAGTAGCGATAGCGTGTGCGCGCCGCTGCCGCGTCGTCCTCGTCGCCGGCAGCGACGATCTCGACCAGCCGGTTGAAGCGGCTGAAGAACGGCGGCACTTCGGCGCGCAGATTTACCAGCACGTCGTCGTGCGCGAACGTGGTCGCCTCGCAGTCCAGGATGACGGGCGTGACGGCGGCGAGCGGATCGTGAGCGGCGACGTGCGCAACGAACCCCGTCGCGGGCACGCTCCACAGCATGCGCGACAAACGCTGGCAGGCCTCGCGGTCGGCGGCCCACAGCATGAGCCGCGCTCGAGAGGCGAGCGCCTTGGCGCAGAGCCGGCGCACGAAGTCGTGCTTGTCCGGCACCTGGGTGTAGAAATCGATCGTGGTCACGCGCCCGAGCTTCGCGAGGAGGCGCCGGAGCGCTCGATCAGGAACTGCGCGAGCAGCGGCACCGGCCGGCCGGTTGCGCCTTTCTCGCGGCCGGAGCGCCACGCTACACCCGCGATATCGAGATGCGCCCAGCGAAAATTTTTCGCGAAGCGCGACAGGAAGCAGGCGGCCGTGATGCTGCCCGCGGGCCGTCCGCCGATGTTCGCCATGTCGGCAAAATTGCTGCGCAGCTGTTCCTGGTAGTCGTCCCACAGCGGCATGTGCCAGGCGCGGTCGTAGGCCGCATCGCCTGCAGCCAGCACCTCGCGCGCAAGCGCATCGTCGTTGGCGAACAGGCCCGCCGCGACGTGACCGAGGGCGATGACGCAAGCGCCCGTGAGCGTGGCGATATCGATCACGGCCGCCGGCTTCAGGCGCTCGCAATACGTCATCGCGTCGCACAGGATGAGACGGCCTTCGGCATCGGTGTTGAGGACTTCGACGCTCTGCCCCGAGAGCGTTTTTACGATGTCGCCCGGTTTGGTCGCCCGGCCACCGGGCATGTTCTCGGTGCTCGGAACGATGCCGACCACGTTGAGCGGCAGCCGCATCTGCGCCACGGCGAGCAGCGTGCCGAGCACCGAGGCGGCGCCGCACATGTCGAACTTCATCTCGTCCATCTCCGACGCGGGCTTGAGCGAAATGCCGCCGGTATCGAAGGTGACGCCTTTGCCGATCAGCACCACCGGCTGCGCGCCAGCATCCGCGCCCTGATAGCTGAGCACGATGAGCTTGGGCGGCTCGGCCGTGCCGCGCGCCACTGCCAGCAGCGCGCCCATGCCGAGGCTCTCCATGTCGGCGGCTTCGAGGACTTCGCAGCGCATGCCGTGCGCGTTCGCAATGCCGCGCGCCTGCTCCGCCAGGTACGTGGGCGTGCACACGTTCGGGGGCAGATTGCCCAGATCCTTGGCGAGCCGCATGCCCTCGGCGACCGCCTGCGCCTGGTGCGCGGTCGTCTCCGCTTCGGCGAGCTCCGAGCGGCGCGTCACGGTGAGCGTCAGACGGCGCAGCGGCCGGCGCACTTCATCCAGCTTGCTCTTCAGCGGGGTGAATCGATACAGCGTCTCGGCGGCGACCAGCACCGCTTGCGCGATCTTCCAGGAAAGGCCGCGGCGGCGCACCGGCAGCTCGGTCAGGAACAGCACGGCTTCCATCGCGCCGGTGTCGTTGAGCGTGCGCACCGCGGCGCGGCAGGCATCGCGGTATTCCTTGTCGCGAAACTCGCGTTCGCGCCCCAGCCCCACCAGCAGCACGCGATCGCCGAGCACCTGCGGGACGTTGTGCAGCAACAGGGTCGCGCCCAGTTTTCCTTCCATGTCGCCGCGGCGAACGATCTCGGCGAGATGGCCGTTTGCAGCCCGATCGATCGATTCCGCCGCCGCCGACAGCTTGCGCGATTCGAATACGCCCACCACCACGCAGGCGCTGCGCTGCTTCTCGGGGGCCCCGCTTTTTATGCTAAATTCCACTGCGCTCTCCTGCTTCGAACAAGCGACGCGGGCGGGTACTTCGAGCGCCGGTCCGCGGACGTTGTCCGGAGGGTCGACATCGCTGCGCAGCCCCGAGGGTGGCGCCTCCCCTGCCGGTATCTCGCTGAATTATCGGAGCACTGGCAACGTCAAGTCAAAAAAGGCAATAGGACGGCCGACGCATGATTTTTCGTCGGACCCTGCTGCGCGAGTTCGCGACGACCGCCGCAGGCGTGTTCGTGGTGCTGGTGGCGATCACGCTTACCACCCAATTCATCCGCTACCTGGGGCAGGCTGCGGCCGGCACGCTCGCGGTGGACGCGGTGGCTGCAATGCTGAGCTTCAGCGCGCTGGGCTATTTCCCCGTGCTGCTCACGCTCACGCTCTTCATTTCCGTGCTGATGACGCTCACGCGCAGCTACCGCGACTCGGAGATGGTCGTCTGGTTCAGCTCCGGAATGAGCCTCTACGGCTGGATTCGGCCGGTGCTCGCGTTCTCCGTGCCGCTCGTATTCACCGTCGGCCTGCTGTCGCTGCTGCTCTCGCCCTGGTCGGTGCGCCTGGCCGAGGAATATCGCGTCCAGCTCAATTCACGCGATGAGCTCTCGGGTGTGGCTCCCGGGGTATTTCGCGAATCCCGGCACGCCGAGCGGGTGTTCTTCGTGGAGCAGATGGAGGGCGAGGCGAATCTCGTCGGCAACGTGTTCGTGCGCTCGCTGCAGCACCAGCGCGAAGGCGTGATGGTGGCGCGCAGCGGCTACCAGGAAGTCGCGCCGAACGGCGATCGGTTTCTCGTCCTCATGGACGGCAGCCGCTACGAGGGCACGCCGGGCTCGCCCGAGTTTCGCATCACCCGCTTCGAGCGCTACGCGGTTCGCATCGAAGCCTATGAAGCCAAGCCCGGGCTGCCGACCGTCAAGTCGCTCGATACCTACGACCTGTTGCGACTGCAAACTCCGCGCGCGCGCGCCGAGCTCACCTGGCGCATCGGGCTGCCAATATCCGCGCTGGTCCTGTCGCTGCTGGCGATCCCGCTCTCCTTCGTCAATCCCCGCGGCGGCCGCTCGCTCAATCTGATCCTGGCCCTGCTGATCTACCTGGTCTACAGCAACTGCATGAGCATGGTTCAGGCCTGGGTTGCGCAAGGCCGGGTGGGCGCCGTCGCCGGCATCCTCGGGGTGCACGCCGCCATGCTGCTCGTGCTGGCAGCGCTATTTTACCGGCGCGTGGCGGTTTTTTCGCTGCGGCGCAGATTCGCATGAAACTCATCCGCCGCTACGTCGTAACCGAGACGCTCGGTGCGACGGCCTTCGTGTTTGCCGCGCTGGTGAGCCTGTTCGCCCTGCTCGATCTCATCCGCGAACTGAAGGATTTCGGCCAGGGCACCTACCGTCTGCCGCAAATCTTCGGCTACGTGCTCATGTCCATCCCCGGGCACGTGTACGAGCTGTTTCCGATCGCGGTGTTGATCGGAACCATCTTCGCACTGGCACAGCTGGCGGCGAGCTCCGAGTATGCCGTGATCCGTGTTTCCGGCGTGTCGGTGCGCCGTTTCGCCTGGATGCTCGCGCAGATCGGCCTGGTGCTGGCCGCGGTGAATTTCCTGCTGGGCGAGTTCGTCGCCCCAGCCTCGGAGCAAGCCGCCCAGCGCCTGCGCGTGCGGGCGAAAACGGGCGTGGTCGCGAGCGACTTCCGTTCGGGGTTGTGGATACGCGAGGCGCGCAGCTTCATCAACGTGCTGCAGCCCTTGCCGGACGCGACCCTGGCCGGCGTTCGCATATACCAGTTCGACGACGACTACCGGCTGCTCTCGATCAGCTATGCCGAGCGCGGGGTGTATCAGAACGACGAGCGCTGGCTGCTGCGCAACGTCGTACGCACCGTGTTCGATCAGGGCCGCACGCGGGTCGAGCGCGTCGACCAAAGCTACTGGACTTCGGTGCTTTCGCCCGAGATCCTGAACGTGCTGCTGGTCGATCCGGAACAGCGCTCGGTGCGCGACCTCGTTTCCTACGTCGAGCATCTGCGCGAGAGCCGGCAGCAATCGATCCGGTACGAGATCGCGCTTTGGACCAAGTTCACCTACCCCTTGGCCGTGGTGGTGATGATGGTGCTCGCGTTGCCGTTCGCCCATATGCAGCGGCGCACGGGCGGCATCGGCGGTCGGATCTTCGTCGGCATCATGCTGGGATTGGCGTTCCATCTCGCCAACCGGCTGACGGGCTACCTGGGCCTCATCTACGAATGGCCCGTTGCGATGAGCGCGCTGCTGCCCGCAACGCTCTTTATGCTGCTAGCGCTGGCGATGATTTCGCTGCTCGAACGGCGCTAGCCGGGAGCAAGCACGGGCGGCTCGCGCAGCAAACGCGTGCCGACCGCGCGATCGTGCAGGAAGTGGCGTTCTCGATCGAAAAACGCCCACCACAACGGCAATGCGCCGAGCGGCCAGGTGGCCGCCGCAATCAGAAACCGCGCCAGCGCGACGCCGGCGCTCGGGGGCGCGCCGCGTCGATCGACCAGTCGCAGGCGCCACGTGCGCATGGGCAGCGTGCGCCGGCCCCCGGTCCAACTCCAGACAAAATAGGCTGCGCTGATCGCAAGCAGATAGATCTGCAGAACGATGTGCAGAGGTTGTTCACGCGCGTCGCCGGCGATCGCGATGAAGATCGCCGTCGCCGGCATGAGGAGCGCGGCCAGCAGCAGCGCTTCGTAGACGGCCGCAAGCAGCCGAATGCGCACAGGCGCGGCAACCTGGCTGGGTTGGGGATGCGACACGGCTTGCGGTCTAAATCGGCTTAAGGATTGGCCGGCTCAGGCTTCTCGGCGACAAGCCCGGAGGCCGTTTCCGGCACCGTGCCGCCCTCGGCAGGCGGCTCCGCCGATTTTGCGGTTTCGGTGCTTTCCGGCGGCGTCGTTTCGCTCGGAGCCGCTTGCTGCGCTTCCTGCGACTCGGTCCACTGCTTGATAATGGCCCGGCGCTGCTCGGGCGTCATCCGGGTCAGCGCCCGATAGCGCTCGCGCGCCGCGTCGCGCTGTTGCGGCGTCAACTTCGCCCAGTCCTGCATGCGCTCCTGGATGCGTTTCTGCTCGGCCGGGCTCATCCGCGGATAGCGATCGGCCAAAGCCATCCAGCGTTTGCGCTGCATCGCACTGATCCTGGGCCACTGGTGTTGCAGCGGTTCCAGGATATTGCGCTGCGAAGGCGTCAGCTCCGACCAGGCGGGCCGGGCCGCTTCGGCAGCCAGGGCGCCGGCGGGCGCAGCGAGACACAGCAGCAGGGCGAGCGCGGCTAACGCTGCAGCCATGTATCGAGACCCTTGTCGAGCAACGCGTCGATCGGCAGGTCGCTGGCAAGGAGTTTCGCGTCGATTTCGACAGGGTCTTCGATGCGCTGTTGCTGCTGCCAATAGACCATCGCCGACACGGTGAGCACCATGCCAACGATCGGCAGCAGGTAACGTGGACTCAAGCGGCGCAACAGCAAAGCCGGACCGACGGCACCGGCCCAGGCGAGCAGGGATGCGGGCTCCGGCTGGATGCGCTCGACAGCCGTCGCGCGCGCCGAGCGCAGGCGCGCCAGCGTGCGCGGGTCGATCTCGTCCAGACCGCGTTCCAGCCGTTGCACGATACAGGCCGCCAGTTCGTGTTCGTTCATGCTCATGGTTCGAAACCTTTTCGCTTCAGGAAGGCGGCGATGGCATGGGTGGCCCTCGAGCAGTGCGTCTTCACGCTGCCCTCCGAGCATCCCATGATTGCGGCTGCCTCGGCCACATCCATTTCCTCCCAGTAACGCAGCAAAAACGCCTGGCGTTGACGAGGCGGCAGGGCTTCCAATGCTTTCTCGATCAATCCAACCGTCTGCGCTTGTTCGAGGGCGGCGGGTGGCCGCTCGGCGGCAATTTTCACGCCGGGATCCACTTCCAGGCTCTCGAGCGGATCCGAATCATCGTCCTGGGCGCCGGAAGGCTTGAGCGCCGACAGGGGCGAAGTCCAGAACGAACGTACGCGCGCACGCCGAAAATGGTCCCGTATGCCGTTCTGGACGATGCGCTGGAACACCAGCGGAAGCTCGTGCGCGGGCCTGGCTGCGTACTTTTCGGCAAGCTTCAGCATGGCGTCTTGCACGATATCCAGCGCGGTATGCGGATCGCGCACGGCGTAAAGCGCTTGTTTGTACGCTCGCCGCTCGACGTCAGCGAGGAAATCGGACAGTTCCTTGCGGGTAGCCAGTTTATGCTTGCCTTGTCCGGAATCGCGCCCAGGGATTGCCGCCGCCTGCATTGGCCGCCGTCAGGTTCGAATTTTTCGGGCCCCTGCGTTCCGCGGGCGATGTTAGCAAATGCCCGCTGCGTAAGCCACGGCGGGCGCGGCCGCCGGCGTTCTCCGGACCACGCCCGGCCGCCCGTCGGCTTGACCGGCGCGACGCCTGCCGGTAATGTTTCGAGTTCGGCTTTTCCCGGAAAGTGCAATGGAAATCAGTGGCGCAGAGATTGTGGTGCGGTGCCTGCAGCAGGAAAACGTGGACTACGTTTTCGGCTATCCGGGCGGCGCCGTCCTCTACATCTACGACGAGCTTTTCAAGCAGGACAAAGTCAAGCATGTTCTGGTGCGCCACGAACAGGCCGCGGTGCACGCCGCCGATGGTTACGCACGCGCTTCCGGGCGGGTCGGCGTGGCGCTGGTCACCTCCGGCCCCGGCGTCACCAATGCGGTCACCGGGATCGCCACCGCGTACATGGATTCGATCCCGCTGGTGGTGGTTACGGGCCAGGTGCCTACGCACGCGATCGGGCAGGACGCCTTCCAGGAGGTCGATACAGTCGGCATCACGCGCCCCTGCGTGAAGCACAACTTCCTGGTGAAGGACGTACGCGATATCGCAGTCACGATGAAAAAGGCGTTCTACGTGGCAGCGTCCGGCCGCCCGGGGCCGATCGTGGTGGATATTCCGAAGGACGTGACGGCGGCCAAGCTGAAGTTCGAATACCCGGAAACGATTTCGATGCGCTCGTACAACCCGGTGACCAAGGGCCACGGCGGGCAGATCAAGAAGGCGCTCGGGCTACTCACGCAAGCCGAGAGGCCGATGGTGTACACCGGCGGGGGCGTCGTGCTGGGGAATGCCGCCAAGGAGCTCGCGCAACTCGTGCGCAAGCTCGGCTTTCCCTGCACCAGCACGCTCATGGGCCTGGGCGGGTACCCGGCGAGCGACAAACAGTTTCTCGGCATGCTGGGCATGCACGGCACGTACGAAGCCAACATGGCCATGCAGCACTGCGACGTGCTGCTCGCGATCGGTGCGCGCTTCGACGACCGGGTGATCGGCAATCCACACCACTTCTTCGACGAGAAGCGCAAGATCATCCATGTCGACATCGATCCGTCCTCGATCTCCAAGCGGGTGCGGGTCGACGTGCCGATCGTGGGCGACGTGCGCGACGTGCTGCCGGAGCTGATCAAGCAGCTCGGCGCCTCCACTGCGAAGCCTGATGCGAGCGCGCTCAAAACCTGGTGGGCGCAGATCGAGCTGTGGCGCGCGCGCGACAGCCTCAAGTACGACCGCTCGAGCCCGCTCATCAAGCCTCAGTACGTCATCCAGAAGCTGTACGAAGCGACCAAGGGCGAGGCGTATGTCACGTCCGACGTGGGCCAGCACCAGATGTGGGCCGCGCAGTTCTACAAGTTCGAAAGACCGCGGCGCTGGATCAACTCCGGGGGCCTGGGCACGATGGGCTTCGGCATGCCGGCGGCGATGGGCGTGCAGCTCGCCCACCCCAAGGAGACGGTCGCGTGCGTGACCGGCGAATCGTCGATCATGATGTGCATCCAGGAGCTCTCGACCTGCAAGCAGTACCGCCTGCCGCTCAAGATCGTCAACCTCAACAACCGCTACATGGGCATGGTGCGGCAGTGGCAGGAGTTCTTTCACGGCAACCGCTATGCCGAATCCTATATGGATGCGCTGCCCGATTTCGTTCGCCTGGCCGAATCGTTCGGCCATGTCGGGATGCGCATCGATAAGCCGGCGGATGTCGAGGGGGCGCTCGCCGAGGCGTTCAAGCGAAAGAACGAGCTGGTGTTCATGGATTTCGTCACGGACCAGGCAGAGAACGTCTATCCGATGATTCCGGGCGGCAAGGGGCTGTCCGAGATGATCCTCGTCTGAGGGACGTTTCGCTGGGAGGCGCTGGTCGATGCGGCACATCATTTCCGTCCTGCTGGAGAACGAACCAGGCGCGCTGTCGCGCGTCTCGGGACTGTTCTCCGCCCGCGGCTACAACATCGAGTCGCTCACCGTCGCGCCGACCGAGGATCCGACGATGTCGCGCATGACCATCGTCACCAGCGGCTCGGACGACGTGATCGAGCAGATCAACAAGCAGCTCAACAAGCTGGTGGACGTGGTCAAGGTCATCGACCTGTCCGAGGGCGAGCACATCGAGCGCGAGCTCATGCTGGTGAAGGTGCGTGCCGTGGGCAAGGACAGAGAGGAAATGAAGCGCATGGCCGACATCTTCCGCGGCCGCATCATCGACGTCTCCGACCGCGACTACACCATCGAGCTCACCGGTAGCGGCTCGAAGCTCGACGCGTTTCTCAAGGCTGTAGCGCGCGACGCGATCCTGGAGACCGTTCGCACCGGCGCCTCCGGCATCGGCCGCGGCGATCGTGTACTGAAGCTCTAGTGTCCTGAGGCCGAAATTCGCCGCGCAAAAGATGCCGAGAATCGACGCCATGCATTGCCGTGAATCCTCGCCAGGTGCCCAACCACGAGCGCCGGCTCGGGTCCGATCATAAAAGGGGAAACCATGAAGGTGTACTACGACAAGGATGCCGACCTTTCGCTGATTCGCGGCAAGAAGGTCATCATCATCGGCTACGGATCGCAAGGCCACGCGCACGCAAACAATCTGAAGGATTCGGGCGTCAAGGTGACGGTCGGCTTGCGGAAGGGCGGCGCCTCCTGGGACAAGGCGAAGAAGGCCGGCATTGCCGTCAAGGAAGTCGGCGATGCGGTCAAGGGCGCCGACCTGGTGATGATCCTGCTGCCCGACGAGCACCATGCCGATGTCTACCGGCAGGAGATCGAGCCGAACATCCGCAAGGGCGCCACGCTCGCGTTCGCGCACGGCTTCAACATCCACTTCCAGCAGATCGAGCCGCGCAAGGACCTCGACGTGGTCATGATCGCGCCCAAGGGCCCGGGGCACCTGGTGCGCTCGACCTACGTGCAGGGCGGCGGCGTGCCTTCGCTCATCGCGGTGTATCAGGATGCGAGCGGACGGGCGCGGGATCTGGCGTTGTCGTACGCGGCAGCGATCGGCGCGGCCCGAGCAGGCGTGATCGAAACGACGTTCCGCGAGGAATGCGAGACAGATCTCTTCGGCGAGCAGGTAGTGCTTTGCGGTGGGCTCACCGCCCTCATTCAGTCGGGTTACGAAACGCTGGTCGAAGCCGGCTATGCGCCCGAGATGGCGTACTTCGAATGCCTGCACGAGGTGAAGCTGATCGTCGACCTGATTTACGAAGGCGGGCTCGCCAACATGCGCTACTCGGTTTCGAACACCGCCGAGTATGGCGACTTCACGCGCGGCCCGCGCATCGTCGACGATCGCACGCGCGAGGAGATGCGCAGGATCCTGAAGGAGATCCAGTCGGGGCAGTTCGCGCGCGAGTTCATTCTGGAAAACCGCGCCGGCACGCCGACTCTGAAAGCATTGCGGCGCATGTCGGCCGAGCACGATCTGGAGAAGGTCGGAACGAAGCTGCGCGACATGATGCCGTGGATCAAGCAGAACCGGCTGGTCGACAAGTCGCGCAACTGATGCACCGGTCGCTACCGCAGCCTTTCGGCAGCGCTGCCTGACGGCATACCCATGGCTGCGGACGACGCGCTCTATCCCCATCCCGTCCTCGCCCGCGAGGGCTGGGTTTTCATCGCGCTGTCGGTCCTGGTCGCGGCCGTGGTCGCCTGGCTCGCCGGCTGGGCCTGGTCGATCCCGCTGTGGCTCGTGGCGGTGTTCATCATCCAGTTCTTCCGCGATCCGGCACGCACCCCGCCGCCGGGCGAGAACCTCGTGCTCGCGCCCGCCGATGGCCGCATCGTTTCGGTCGAGCGCATTTACGATCCGTATCTGAAGCGCGACGCGGTGCGCCTGTCGGTGTTCATGAATATCTTCAACGTGCACTCCAATCGCAGTCCGGTCGACGGCGCGGTGCGCGAGATCTGGTACTCGGCGGGTACCTTCCTGAACGCCGCGCTCGACAAGGCATCGAGCGCCAACGAGCGCAACGCCCTGTGGTTGCGAACCGAGCGTGGCGTCGACGTGACCTGCGTTCAGATCGCGGGTCTGATCGCGCGCCGCATCCTGTGCTACGTCGAGCCGGGAACGCAGTTGCGCCGCGGCGAGCGCTTCGGTTTCATTCGCTTCGGCTCGCGTGTCGACGTCTACCTGCCCGTGGACGCCGCGCCGCGCGCTCGCGTCGGCGACTCCGTGTATGCGGGCTGCAGCGTGCTGGCCGAATTGCCATAGCCCACACATGGATCCCTATCCGCCGCCTGGCCGTCACCGCGGGTTGCTGAAGAACCGGTTTCGCCGTCACGGCATCTACTGGCTGCCGAACCTGATCACCTCCGGCGCCATGTTCGCCGGCTTCTACGCCATCGTGCAGGCGATGAACGGGCGCTTCGAGCTGGCGGCGATGGCGATCTTCGTCGCGATGGTGTTGGACGGGCTCGATGGCCGCGTCGCCCGCTTCACGCGCACTCAAAGCGCATTCGGCGTCGAATACGACAGCTTGTCCGACATGGTGTCGTTCGGGCTCGCGCCCGCGCTGATCGCCTATGTCTGGGCGCTGCAGGTCATGGGCCGGCTCGGCTGGGTGGCCGCGTTCGTCTATTGCCTCGGGGCGGCGCTGCGGCTCGCGCGCTTCAACACCCAGGTCGAAGTCGCCGACAAGCGCTTCTTCCAGGGCATGCCGAGCCCGGCTGCCGCGTGTCTGGTCGCGGGGCTGGTGTGGGCCATGAACGAGTACCAGATTCAGGGCCGGGACATCCGCTGGCTCGCCTGGAGCGTGACCCTCTTCGCCGGGCTCACGATGGTGAGCAACGTGCCCTATTACAGCGGCAAGGACATCAACCTGCGCAAGAGCGTGCCGTTCTGGGTGGTGGTCGTCATCGCCTTCACCATCGGCATCGTGGTGTCGTTCGCCAATACGCTGCCGGAGTTGCTGTTCGGCCTGTCGGTTTCGTACGCCGCTTCCGGCTACGTATACGGGACGATGCGCTACCTGGAGCGGCGGCGGGCGTCCCGGCGTCAGATCCCGCCCAATTCCGGATCGGGTGGGCCCGGGTCGGACGCTACCTGAGCGCATTGCGGCTCGCGCATCGATCGGTGCTGCTCGACGCGCTTGAGTAGCGGCGAAAAATGGAAATGTGCGCTCGGTGGACTTTGACTTGCCAAACCACGCCCGGCGTCATATAGTCGGCCGCATGATATTCAGCAGACCCATGTTCTTCGTGTCTTGCCTGGCCAACGTCCTGTTGGGCAGCCTGCTGCTGCGCCTCGCGCGCTAAATACTCCAACCCCCCCATCGCAGTTAGTCGTCCGCTCCGGTTGCTTCGGCACCCGGGGACCCATAATCTATGCCGGCTCGTGACCGTGTCAGCGCGGTCGCATGCCGGGCCTCTAGACGGAGACAGCCATGAAAGAGCGTTTGATCATTTTCGACACCACCATGCGTGACGGCGAGCAAAGTCCTGGCGCCTCCATGACACGCGAGGAGAAGCTGCGCATCGGCCGCCACCTGGAGCGCATGCGGGTCGACGTGATCGAAGCCGGCTTTCCCGCGGCCAGCGACGGCGACTTCGAGTCGGTGCGTGCGGTGGCGGCCGCGGTGAAGGACAGTACGGTGTGCGGCCTGGCCCGCGCCAACGAGATGGACGTGCGCCGTTGCGGCGAAGCGGTGCGCCCGGCCCGTTCGCCGCGCATCCACACTTTCCTTGCGACCAGCCCGATTCACATGGAAAAGAAGCTGCGAATGGAGCCTTCGCAGGTGATCGAACAGGCGGTGCGCTCGGTGCGCTGGGCGCGCGAGTACACCGACAACGTCGAGTTCTCGCCCGAGGACGCGGGCCGTTCCGACATCGACTTCCTCTGCCGCATCCTCGAGCGCGTGATCGATGCGGGCGCGACCACCATCAACGTTCCGGACACCGTCGGCTATACGCTGCCGGAGCATTTCGGGCAGCTGATCCGTTCGCTGCGCGAACGGATTCCGAATTCCGACAAGGTCGTGTGGTCGGTGCACTGCCACAACGACCTCGGGCTCGCGGTCGCCAATTCGCTGTCGGCGATCCTCGCCGGCGCACGCCAGGTCGAATGCACGGTGAACGGCCTCGGTGAACGCGCGGGCAACGCTTCGCTGGAAGAAATCGTGATGGCGGTGCGCACGCGCCAGGATGTGTTCGGCTGCGACACCAACATCGATACCACGCTGATCGTGCCAGGAAGCCGCCTGGTGTCCACCATCACCGGCTTCCCGGTGCAGCCCAACAAGGCGATCGTGGGCGCGAATGCCTTTGCGCACGAGGCCGGCATCCATCAGGACGGGGTGCTGAAGAGCCGCGACACCTACGAGATCATGCGCGCCGAGGACGTGGGCTGGAAGACCAACAAGCTCGTGCTCGGCAAGCACTCGGGGCGCAATGCGTTCAAGGCGCGCCTGCTGGAGCTCGGCGTCGAGCTTGCCGGCGATCAGGCGCTCAATGCTGCATTCAAGCGCTTCAAGGATCTCGCCGACCGCAAGCACGAGATCTTCGACGAGGATCTGCAGGCGCTCGTGACCGAAGAGGACAACGACCAGGCCGAGAGCGAGCACTACCGGCTGGTCGCGCTGACCGCGCATTCCGAGACCGGCGAGCAGCCGTTCGCGACCGTAGTGCTCACCGAAGACGGCAAGGAGCGGCGCTCGGAAGCGAGCGGCAGCGGTCCGGTCGATGCGGCGTTCAAGGCGGTCGAGTCCATCGTCGGTAGCGGCTCCGAGCTGCTGCTGTACTCGGTCAACAACATCACCAGCGGAACCGATTCGCAGGGCGAGGTGACCGTGCGCCTGACCAAGGGCGGGCGTATCGTCAACGGCCAGGGCGCCGATACCGACATCGTGGTCGCTTCGGCCAAGGCCTACATCAATGCCCTGAACAAGCTGCACTCGAAGTTCGAGCGCATCAATCCGCAGGTGTGACGAGGCGAGTCCAGACAGAGACGAGGCGAGTAGAGCATGTCGCGCGGGCTCATCGTTGTCGGCCTGATCCTCGTCGCCGTGGGGGTGGCCTGGCCGTGGCTCTCGAAGCTCGGCCTGGGCCGCCTGCCCGGCGACATTCACGTCGAGCGCGACGGTTTTCACTTGTTCTTTCCGCTTACGACCGGAATCGTCGTCTCGATCGTCGTCAGCGTTCTGATCTGGCTCTTCCGACGCTGAGTCGCGCGTTCAGCGCGCCGGCGACGACACGCGCTCACCGCGGCTCGGCCCCGGGCTCGCTCGTACGAACGCGACCGCGGCAGCGAAGAAGAGCAATGCAAGCACGATCTCCATTCCCGCCAGCACGGCAGACAAGCCGCTATCGGCATACACGCGCACCGCGCCTTCGACGAAGTAAGCGATCGCCAGCATCGCCGACCAGCGAAACGTGTAGAGCCGCCGATGCAGGATGCCGAACAGCGGCGCGAGCAGCGGGAGCGCCTTGAGCACCATCCAGGATCCACCCGGTCGCAGCGGCGCGAGCCACAGCTCCCACGCAATACACAGGGCGATGAGCGCGGTAAGGCAGAACACCGCGCACGCATGCAGGAGGTCGGGGAAGCTCAGCCGCGCCATGATGCGTCGGGTTTCTCGATGGCGGGCGAGGTCATGTCGAGCATCGGGTCAGGTCTTGCTTGTTGCACGCATTCTGACCGTTCCGATGATGGGCTCGTGCACGCCGCAGGCAGACATCCGACACGCGTCGCTGGCGGTGAGGGCGATGCGCGGGAAGTGAGATCACGTCGACAACTTGAGCGCGACTTCCGCCAGCCGCCGGCCCAGCGCCAGGCACAAGCTGTTTTCGTCCTCGGTGAGCGCGCGTTCGTTGTCGCGGCCGGCGACGTGCGTCGCGCCATAAGGCGTTCCGCCCGAGGCGGTGTTCGTCAGAGCTGCTTCGGTATACGGCACGCCGACGATGATCATCCCATGATGCAGCAGAGGCAGCATCATCGAAAGCAATGTGGTTTCCTGCCCGCCATGCAGGGTCGCGGTGGAAGTGAACAAGGCCGCGGGCTTGCCGGCCAACGCACCTCGCGTCCACAGCACACCGGTGGAATCGAGAAAGTGCTTCAGCGGTGCGGCCATGTTGCCGAAGCGCGTGGGCGATCCGAGCGCAAGCCCCGCGCATTGCTCCAGATCGTTCAGATCTGCGTACGGCGCTCCGCTGGGCGGTACCGCCGGCTCGGTTTGCTCGCACACCGGCGATACCGGCGGCACGGTGCGGATACGTGCTCGCGCCCCCGCAACCTGCTCGATCCCGTGCGCGATCATGTGGGCCAGTCGATCGACCTTGCCGGAGCGGCTGTAATAGAGCACCAGGATTTCGTTCAAGGCTGGATTTCTCGCCGGGCAGGCGTCGTCGACTGGTATAGAAGGCTCTACAAGGGGCAGTGCATGCTCGACAGGTCGTTCGGCTGCGTGCCGCCCTGCACGAAGCGCTCGTCGCGCGCCCTGCCCAGAGCGCTCGTCGCGCGGCTTGTGTGGATGCAATGCCGCTATGATTATAGCAACGGGGTACTTCGAGCATGCTGCCACGGATCGACAACGCACTGCGGCGCAGCAGCCAATTCGCGCGGCTGGTCGCGGCCCGCTTCGCCGACGACCGCTGCGTTCAGGTCGCCGGCAACCTGACTTTTACCACCCTGCTCGCGCTGGTGCCGCTGTTCACCATCGCGCTCACCCTGTTCGCCGCCTTTCCCGTGTTCCAGGATTGGTCCAACGCCTTCAAGGTGTTTCTTCTCACGACCCTGGTGCCTGAAGTGAGCGGCAAGGTGATCACGGTATACATGCAGCAATTTTC
>JBOIEI010000281.1:0-2486 GCA_050741055.1 Burkholderiales bacterium
GCGCATGCGTTTCTCCTTTGCGAGAGCCCGGCGCCGATTGACGCGGCCGGCGAATGGGAATAAAAAAATCACGACAACCGACCGGCCAGAGGAGCCCGACGATGCCCAAGCTACTGCGCAAGACCCGGGTGGAACTGAACAACGCCGTCTTCTCGCTACCCGATATCGTAGCCAAGGCCGAGGGTTTTTTCGAGCAGGAGGGGCTGGAGGTCGAGCTGGTCGTGCCGGAGAAGCGCAAGGCGATGCTGGCCGCCTCCGGTACGCGGGCAGCCGAGCCGACCGCGATCAAATCGTTCCTGTGGCACGAAGGTTTCGAACAGGGCGAGTTCTCGGTCTACCATGCATGCGCCTGGGGCCAGATGCGCCGCACGCAGGATTCGTGTACCGGGGGCAAGGTCATCACCAAGCGCGCCGCGGTCTCCACCCAGGCGATCGTGGTGCGCGGCGATTCTCCCTGCAACGTCCCGCAGGATCTCGCCAATGTCGAAGTTGCGGTCAACTTCCACGCCGGCTCGCACTACATCACGCTCGGCATGCTGGCCGGCTTCATGAACCGGGAGGAAGTGAAGACCGTTCACGTCGGCATTCCGAACCAGCGTTTTCAGGCACTGCTGGATGGGAGCATCGAGGCCGCCGCCGTCATGGAGCCGTGGATTTCGGCCGCCGAGAAGCTCGGTTGCAAGGTGATCTGCGAGGCGTTCTATAACGGCCTCGAAGTGGCCGACACGTCAGTCGATGCAGAGATTTTCACGGCGCTGCATCGAGCGCACGTCAAGGCCGTCGACACGATCAACCAGGACATACGTCCCTGGCTGCGGCACCTCACGGACGAAGTACCGCCGGACATCGTGAAGCTCGATCCGGAGCACCTGCACCTGCCGCGCCTTCGCTACAACCATCCCGAGCCGTACTCGGCCGAAGAGTTCCGGCGCACCTACGAATTCATGCTGTCCTGGGGGCTCATCGACCCGCAAAGCACCTACGATCGGTTGGTCGACGCGCGCGTCGCGGTTTGAAAGGCAACAGCATGCCGAGCGCACTCGAAGGCATTCGCGTGGTCGATTTCGGCCAATACATCGCAGGGCCCATGGCGGCGATGCTGCTGGGCGACCAGGGTGCGGATGTGATACGGGTCGATCCGCCCGGCGGGCCGCGCTGGGACACACCGGCCAATGCCACCTGGAACCGCAACAAGCGCAGCATCGTGCTCGATCTGAAAAACGAGGCGGGCCGGGAGACGGCGCGGCAGCTGGTCGCCACGGCGGATGTCGTGATCGAGAACTTCCGTCCCGGCGTGATGGACCGCCTCGGGCTTGGCGCGGAAGCCATGACGCAGGCGAATCCGCGCCTCGTCTACTGCTCGCTGCCGGGCTTCGGCTCGGACGACCCGCGAGCGCAGGTCCGGGCCTGGGAAGGCGTGGTCGGCGCAGCCACCGGCGCCTATCGCGGCGGCGTGGCGAAGAATGGCCGGCCCGTCTATACCGTCATTCCTTACGGCTCGGCTTACGCGGCGTTCCTGTGCGCGGTCAGCGTCGCGATGGCGCTCAATGCGCGGGCGCGCTGCGGTCTCGGCCAGCGCGTGGAAATACCGCTCTTCGATGCGACCTTCAGCGTGATCGGCGCGCGCGGCCTGCTGGTCAACGGCAAGCCCGAACCCGAGCCCGAGTTCAACTGGAGCCGGCAATTGCCGTGCAAGGACGAGCGCTGGCTCATGTACGTCGCCAACAACAAGAAGTTCGGAGCGTTCATCGAGTCCATCGGCATGGACCGGTGGCGCGATGCGAAACTGCCGCCGAACGAACTGGCGCGGAAGTTCGACGATACGATGCGCGCCCGCACGGCCAGGGAATGGGAAGACGTCATCGCCGAGATCGGCTCCGAAGGCGTGATCTGCCATACCAGCGCCGAGTGGTTGCGGCATCCGCAGGCGCTCGGATCGAAAATCATCGACGACTACGACGATCCGGTGCTCGGGCGCTTTCGCGGCCCCGGCATCAATGCGCGCCTTTCGCTTACGCCGGGCTCGGTGCGCACGCCGCGGCCCACGCCTGACCAGCATCGCGCCGAAATATTGCGCGAGATCGCCCAGCGCGATGCACAGTCGAGCGGCGAACCGCCAGCCGGTAACGAAGTGCTGCGCGCGGCGATGGCGGGCGTCAAGGTTGTGGACCTGTGCATCGTGCTGGCCGGACCGACCTGCGGGCGCACGCTGGCCGAGTTCGGCGCCGACGTGATCAAGATCGACAGCCCGCACACGCCCAAGGTGCTGCGGCACAACGACATCAACCGCGCCAAGCGCAGCATCCTCGTCGACCTGAAGACTGCGCAAGGGCTGGAGCTCTTCTGGAAGCTGGTGGACCAGGCCGACGTGGTGCTGCAGAACTTCCGCGGCGGTGTCGCCGAGCGGCTCGGCATCGACTACGAGCGCGTGCGCGCGCGCCGGCCGGACATCGTCTACGGCTCGATGAACACCTTCGGCCACATCG
>JBOIEI010000282.1:0-1969 GCA_050741055.1 Burkholderiales bacterium
CAGCCGATCCGACCTGAGTGCCCTGGCACGCCAGGCGGCTGATCGACACCGCGTAGTCGCCGGCCTTGGTGGCATCGGTCGCGCCAACGTATCGCACGGCCCCATCGGTCGCCTTGCCCAGCGAGGCGAACAGCGCCGCGATGTCGTTGGGCGAGTCCGCGAGCGCGGCCTCGAACTTGGCCGAGTCGACGCTCAGCGTGCCGTCCTTCTGGAAGGTCACGCCGATCTGCGAAAGGTTGTTGTAGTTGCCCGAGACGCCGGTGAGGGCGCTGGAGAGCGCCGTGCGGATGCGCGATTGCAGCGTGATCACCGTCACGTCGCCCTGCAGCACCGTGCCCTGCTTGGTGGTCGGGTTGAACGACGAGACGTTCTTGATGGTCGCATTGAGCTCGTTGTACGCCTTCGCCAGCGCATCGACCGAAGTCTTGATCGCCCCCGAATCGCGCACCACGGTGATCGCGGTGGGGGCTCCCACGTTGGCGCTCAGCAAGTTCAGCGTCACGCCTTCGATCACGTCGTTGACCGTGTTCTTCGGCTTGGTGATCGCGACGCCGTCGACCTCGAAGGCGGCATTGCGCGCGCTCACCGTCTCGGCCAGGTTCTGGGTGCCGGCGGGATCGTGCGCGAGCAGGCTCGACAGTGCCGCATCGCCCGCCACCGAGATGCGCACGCTATTGGCGGCGCCGGTATCGGAAACGCTCAAGGCAAGCCGATAGGGCGTGCCGCTGCCGTCGTTGACGATCGACGCGGTCACGCCGATCTTGGCGGCATTGATGGCGTCGCGAATGCCGGCGAGCGTATTGTTCGATGCGCCGATCGTGACCGTCTTCGCGCCGGCGCCGTCGGCGGCGAAGCTCGCTCCCGTGTATTGGACCGTCACGTCGTCGAAGGTGCCGCCGCTGATGGTGCCGAGCTCGAAGGTGATGGTGCCGGCACCGATCGCACTGCTGGTGCTGGTCTGGCCAGCCGCGACCAGCTTCTGCGCCTGGGCGAGCTGCGTGACCTCGAGCGAATAACTGCCGGGCACGGCAGAATTTGCCGCCGTGACGGTCGCCACAGCGGTGGCGCCGATCGAGGCCTTGTACGCCTGGAACTTGTTCACGTCGTTCAGCGCCTGCACGGCACTTTGAAACGACGTGAGCGAGCTCTTCAACGTGCCGAACGCGGACAATTGCGCCTGAAAGCCGGCTTCCTTGCGAACCAGCGCCTGCAGGGGACGGCGCTCGAGCGCCATGAGTTGCTCGACGATGCTGTTGACATCGAGCTTGGATCCGATTCCAGGAGAGGATATGGCCATGTTCAGTGCTGCATTTCCGGTGATTGCTCAGGTGCTACGCGGGCGATGCTGCATCGAGCAACAATCATGCCGTGCGGTGAATGAGCAAACCGGCGATACGATCGAGCGCGCGGCGCAGCTCGAGCGCTTCCTCGGTCGGGATCTGGCGAATGAGTTTTCGGGTCTCGGTATAGACGACACGCACGATGGCGCGTCCCGAGTCGGAATCGATGGAGAGCTCAACGCTGGCGTTGAGCGCCTTGGCTGCCTGGTTGATGGCCGCCACCGCTTCACGCACGACAGCCTCGTGGTCGGACGGCGGTGCCGGCTGCGACACGCTGGCCGCAGTTTCCCTGGCGGAAGCGCCGCCTTGCGGCTTGGCTGCCGACTGAACCGAGTCGAGCGACGAGGCTGGATGGATCATGGTGGGCTCGGAGCGAAACCGGCGGCCAGCCGTTCGGGCTGGCCGCCGTTATCGCGATCGCGATTAGCCGCGGAGCAGTGCGAGCACGCCGTTGGGCAGCGCGTTCGCCTGGGCGAGAATCGCAGTACCGGCTTGCTGCAGGATCTGGCCGCGCGTGAGCGCTGCCGTTTCCGCTGCGAAGTCGGCGTCGCGCACGCGCGAGCGTGCGGCTTCGAGGTTCTCCGAGGTGGTCTCGAGGTTGGCGATGGTGGAACCGAAGCGGTTCTGCA
>JBOIEI010000283.1:0-3552 GCA_050741055.1 Burkholderiales bacterium
GGTTAGGCTGTCCCCGGTCGATCCGCCCAATGTGGCCGCCAGATCGATGTTCACCGCTTGGAGGTCGGTGCCGGCAAGATCGTTGACGACGATCGTGTCGGCCCCGCCGAGCGCGTTGAGGTCGATCGCCTCGACATCGTCCAGGTCCATGACGATGTTGCCGAGATTGCGGGTGAAGCGCATCCGGCCGCCGTTGGCCGAAGTCTCGAAAATCTCACTTCCCGCGCTGCCGTTGAAAAGCATCGTATCGATGCCGGCCTGGCCTTCGACGGTATCGCTGCCGTCGCCCGGATCCCACTGGAAGACATCCTCGCCCGCGCCGAGGAAGGCCACATCGTTGCCTTGCTGGCCGTCGATGAAGTCGTTGCCGTCGCCGCCGATGAGCAGGTCCGCACCGTTGCTGCCGAGGATGGTGTCGTTGCCCGCGCCGCCGTCGACGGTGATCTTGATGAGCGCGGCGAGATTGCCGGTGGCGCTGAAGGAGTCGTCGCCGCCGTTCATGTTGACCACCAGGTTCTCGCTGGTGCCGATGTCGATGGCGAACGGGGCGGGGTTGATCCGGTCGAAGCGCACGCGCGTACCGTTGGCGGTGGTGGTGAACTGCTCGGCGCCGCCGCCGCCGTTGACCTCGGCGGTGTCGATGCCCGAGCCGCCTTCGAACAGATCGGTGTCGTCGCCGGGATTCCAGATCATGCGGTCGTTGCCCGCCTCGCCGAACATCAGATCGTCGGCGTCACCGCCGATGAGGACATCGTCGCCCGCGCCGCCGAACAGGAAGTCCGCTCCGCCCTTGCCCAGCAAGGTATCGTTGTCGGCCTGGCCGAACAGGCGATCGCCCCCGGAGCCGCCCGTGAGGACATCGTGGCCCGAGCCCCCGAACATGTTCACGCGCGGCAATGCGCCGTTGCTCTCGTCGAGCGTGATGTTGTCGTTCCCGTTCTGGCCGAAGATCTGGATGAGACTCGTGTTGGCAACCGTGGGCGTACCCCCGAGCACAGGCACCGCGCCGCCGTTGACGAGCAGCTGACCGGCTGCGTTGCGGCTCAGCGCGATCGCGTTGTCCAGGCCGTCGCCGAATACGCTCAGAATCCCGCTGCTTTGGGAAAAGAAGCTCGTCACGGACTGGATCGTCACCTCCTCGGCAGCGGGGGCGATGGTGGACGCGGAAACAGACTTCAGACCGACGCTACCGATGGCGCTTTTGAAGAAACTCGATTTCATGGTCGTATCCTCTTTTGCAGGTTGTGGACAGATGGGGTGCGGAATGTCCGCTGTTGTCGGCGGTGCTCAGGGCTCGCGCAGCGCGCGTTGCGTGAAGAGCCCGAGCGGTTTGGCCAGGTACTCGAGGAGGCTCCGCTCGGACGTGGTGATGTAGACTTCGGCCGGCATGCCGGGCTGCAGGGGCTGCGCCGCCTGCTCTGCGGGCAGTGCCGAGCGCTCGACCTCGACCGTGACGTCGAACCAGGTGCGCGCACCGGTCGAGTCGCTCATTCGGTCGGGTGAGACAAAAGTGACGCGGCCGGGGATGAGCGGGCGCTGCAGCGCGTCGGCTCCGAGCAGGCGCACGTCGGCCGCACCGCCCATGCGCACGTGCTCGATGTCCTGCGTGGCGATGCGCGCACCGATGACGAGCTTCTCGCGCGCCGGCACCACGTCGAGCAACGGCTCGCGCGGGCCGACTACGGCGCCGGGCGCGGCGACGTGCAACGCCATGACCGTACCATCGACCGGCGCGCGCACGGTCTGACGTTCGACCTCGTCCGCCGACGGGCGCAGGCGCTCGGTCAGCTCGCGCACTTGGGCGGTTGCATCGCGCAGCTCGTCGGTCGCCTGGGTCTGCTGCTGCAGCCGCAGCTGTGCGATGCGCGCGCGCAGCTCGCCGGCGCGCTGGCGCGCTTGAGCCTGGTCGCTCCGATGCTCGCCGATGCGACTGGCATAGTCGGACGACACCCGCTGCAATCCGATCAGGCGGGCCCGGCTGACGAAGCCCTCGCGCGCAAGGCGTTGGTTGAGCGCGAGCTCCTCGTCGGAGAGGCTGGCCGAGCGCGAAGTCGCTTCGATTTGGGATTGGAAGGCGGCAACCTGCGCTTCGGCTTGCCGTACCTGGTCCCCGAGCAGGGCGATCTGCTCCTGCAGCGCCAGGCGGCGCGTATCGAACACCGCGCGTTCGCGCATGATGTGCTCGGCGGCGTGGGGATCGTGCACCAGGTCCGCCGGGGGCACGAAGCTCATCGCCATGCGTGCTTCGGCTTCGGCGCGCGCCGCGCGCAGCCGCGCGGCACGCAGCTGATCCTGCAGCAGCGCCAGCTCGGCCTGCGAGCGCAAGCCGCCGATGACGAGCAGCGGATCGCCGGAGCGCACACTCTGGCCGTCGCGCACGAGGATTTCGCGCACGATGCCGCCTTCGGCATGCTGCACGGTCTTGCGATTCAACTCCACCTTCACTTCCGCCGGCGCGATCACGGCTCCGGACAAGGGAGCGAGCGCCGACCACGTGAACCCGAGCGCGGCGGCCAGAGCGAGCGGCCATAGCGTGCGGCGCGCGAGACGGCGCAATTGCGCGTTCGCTGTCGGATCGGGTGTCCCCTGTTGCAGAACGAGGGCAAGCGTGGGGGCCTGGGGCGTGGACATGGTTATGCTCCTAGCGGCTGGCATGCAGCGCGGCGGCTACAGCGCCATCGCCTGGGTTGGAAGAGGCTGCCGGGCGCTCGGCCAACGTGCCGGGCCGCGGCACGGGGCGCAGCACGCTGGCGACCGGGCCGAAGGCTTCCAGCACCCCGTCGCGCAGGACTGCGATCTTGTCGAGCTGCGACATGAGCGCGGGCCGGTGGCTCACAACGACGACCGTGGCGCCGCGCTGCTTCAGCTCGCGCAAGGCGGCTGCGAGGGCCGTTTCGCCTTCGGCATCGAGGTTGGCATTGGGCTCGTCCAGCACCACCAGTCGGGGTGCGCCGTAGAGGGCGCGTGCGAGCGCGATGCGCTGGCGCTGCCCGCCGGACAACATCGTGCCGGCGTCGCCGATCGGGCTGTCGTAGCCCGAGGGCAGGCGCAAAATCATCTCGTGCGCGTGCGCGAGCTGAGCCGCCTCGACCACGCGCTCGCCGTCGATCTCACCCAGACGCGCGATGTTCTGCGCCACCGTGCCCGCGAACAGCTCCACGTCCTGCGGTAGGTAACCGACATGTGCGCCGAGCGCATCGCGATCCCACTGCGCGATGTCGGCGCCATCGAGGCGCACGGTCCCCGACTGCGGCTTCCAGATGCCGAGCAGCAGGCGCAGCAGCGTCGTCTTGCCGCAGGCGCTGGGACCGACCACGCCGAGACTTTCTCCCGCCTGCAGCGAAAAGCTCACGCCCTTGATGAGCGGTGCGCGCTGCCCGGCGCCGCCGAACACGACGCGTTCGAGCTCGATCGCGACGAGCTCGAGGAAGCGCGCTGGGTTTCGCGAGAGGAGCTGCGGGAGCCGCAGGGATTCTTCTATCCACCGCCGGTATCGCTCGCCCATCACATGATTCGGGCGTTTCTCGCTTCGGGTTGACGGCGGCAGGAAGC
>JBOIEI010000284.1:0-10599 GCA_050741055.1 Burkholderiales bacterium
GGTGATACGTGGCCCACGCCTCGCGCAGGCCGTCGCGCTGCCTGACGTCCGCGACTAGCCGGGCGGCTTCGTCCCGGGCCAGCTCTCCGTCCATCAAGGCGGAAATCTTGTCCATCTCACCATCTCCTGTCCTTGCGCGTCTCCAGCTGAGGCCGCAGCTTCTCCGCGATCGCCTCGCGAGCTCGGAATATCCTGGAGCGAACCGTCCCGATAGGACAGTTCATGATGCCCGCGATATCCTCGTAGCTGAGACCTTCGAGCTCGCGCAAAGTGATTGCTGTCCTCAATTCCTCCGGCAGATCGTCGACGGCACGATTCACGGTCTCGGCGATCTGGCGGCTCATCAGTTCGTTCTCCGGCGTGTTGTAGTCCGGAACCTGCCCGCTCTCCTCCGATCCTTCCGAGTCCGCGCTCTCGATCTCGCTTACGGTCGGCGCCCGCCGCCCCATCGCAACGAGGTAATTCTTCGCCGTATTGATACCGATTCTGTACAGCCAGGTGTAGAACGCGCTATCGCCTCGGAACGACGGCAACGCGCGATACGCCTTGATGAACGCCTCCTGTGCAACATCCTCCACCTCGGTCGGATCGCGGATGAAGCGCGACAGCAACCGGACGAGTTTGCGCTGATACTTGGCAACCAGCAGCTCGAATGCAGACTTGTCGCCACGCTGCGCACGCTCGACCAATTGTTGGTCGACTTCCCGATCCCCCATGGTTCCGTTTCCTGATTGTTCTGGTCTATGGCGAGCGGTGCCCCGTCTCGTTCCTCCCCCCGAGGGAGACGGGCCGGCCCACCCGGGACGCAATCGGCAGATTGCGTTTGGAATGGCCCGGCAAGTATACCGTTCGAGCCTGCCCCAGGAAAACGGACGGCTGACCGATATGGCACTGACAGCCGGAAAGCGGAATTAGTTCATCCGGAAGACATCGCGAATGATCCTGACTGCGCGGCTCGGACATGGGATCGTGCGACGCGCAGCGCGCGTGAGCTTGGATGTCTCGAAGGCATGCAGCGACAAGCTCCACGCACGCGCAACGCCCTCCGCGCGGCCGAAGACAGGCGCAGGCCCGCCATCGGCGCGCGTATAATCGACCGCTTCCAGCCGCAGCCTCGTCACCGTCCCGGAGCCGCCCATGACCGCGCGCGATTACGACCTCGAAGCCTTCTGGATGCCCTTCACCGCCAACCGGCAGTTCAAGGCGGCGCCCCGCATTCTGGTCTCGGCCAAGGATATGCACTATGTGTCCGAGGACGGACGCAGGATCCTCGATTCCACCGCCGGGCTCTGGTGCGTCAATGCCGGCCACTGCCGCGAGCCCATCGTGCGCGCGATCGCGCAGCAGGCGCAAACGCTCGATTTCGCACCTACCTTCCAGATGGGCCATCCCGGACCGTTCCGGCTCGCGCAAAGCATCGCCCAGCTCGCGCCCGCGGATCTCGACCATGTCTTTTTCGCCAACTCGGGCTCCGAGGCGGTGGACAGCGCGCTCAAGATCGCGCTCGCCTATCACCGGGTGCGGGGCGAAGGCCAGCGCACCCGTTTCATCGGTCGCGAGCGCGCGTATCACGGCGTCGGCTTCGGCGGCATCTCGGTCGGCGGCATGACGCCCAACCGCAAGGCGTTCGGCACGATGCTGCCGGGCGTCGATCACCTGCCGCACACCCACGATCTGGAAAAGATGGCGAACTCCCGCGGCCAGCCGCAATGGGGCGCGCATCTGGCCGACGAGCTCGAGCGGCTCGTGGCGCTGCACGACGCGTCCAATATCGCGGCCGTCATCGTCGAGCCGGTGCAGGGTTCGACCGGTGTGGTGGTGCCGCCGAAGGGCTACCTCGAGCGGCTGCGCGCGATCTGCGACCGGCATGGGCTGCTGCTCATCTTCGATGAGGTCATCACCGGTTTCGGACGGCTCGGCAAGGCCTTCGCCGCCGACTATTTCGGCGTCATCCCCGACATGATCACGTTCGCCAAGGGCGTGACCAGCGCCACCGTTCCGATGGGCGGGGTGATCGTGCGCAAGCCCGTTTTCGATGCCTTCCTGCAGGGCCCGGAAGGCATCGAGCTGTTCCACGGGTATACCTATTCGGGACATCCGCTGGCCGCGGCAGCGGGCGAGGCAACGCTGGCCCTTTATCACGACGAGCAGTTGTTCGCGAATGCGGCTGGGCTTTCGGCCCATTTCGAGGACGCCGCTCATTCACTCGTCGGCCTGCCCAACGTCATCGACGTGCGCAATATCGGTCTGATGGCAGGCATCGAGCTCGCCCCGCGTCCGGGCAAGCCCGGGGCGCGCGGCTACGAAGCGCTGGTGCGCTGCTTCGAGGCAGGGGTGCTCACGCGCGTGAGCGGCGATACGCTCGCCTGTTCGCCGCCGCTGATCATCAGCAGGACACAGATCGACGAAATCTTCGGCACGATCGCCAAGGTCCTGCGCGAAATCGCCTGAAAACACATTGCCGACTGCACGTTATGAGGGTGTTTCGCTGCGCGTTATGGGGGCGTTTCGTTTGACCCAAACAGGGGCTGCAACGTAGAATTGGGCTCTCCTGACGCCCCCACCCGTGGGGACTTGAGGTCAATTCCCCGATAGCTCAGTCGGTAGAGCGACGGACTGTTAATCCGCAGGTCCCTGGTTCGAGCCCAGGTCGGGGAGCCAATGTCACGGACAGCGTAGTTCGTTCGGTTGGTCAAGAGTGATCGAGGAAACGTTACGAGATGAGCGCCAAGACCGGAAGATTGTGCCCCTGTGGATCCGGACTTCCCGGGCGACGCCAATGGTCGCAAGGATGTCCCGACAAGATCGCTTGCCCTGCCTGCTTCGTGCGCACGCGGGAAAGGACACCGACTGCCCCGATCAGCGGCAAGCGCGATCAGCGTAACGCCGTGGCGCGGCGCAAACTCGAAGAACTGCGAGAACTAAGGGCTCTGTCCGATTTCTAGCGGCCACGCGCCGATCCACCGGCGGCTCCTTCCGGCTGCATTTCCTGTCGTCTTGCTGAACGCTGCGATCGCGCATCCGATTCGGGTGCGTGCGCGGCGCTCGCGCACCGCGCCAGCGGCGCTTTTCATAAGCCCCGGCACGCAAGGCGCATGCGGTATGCTTGCGCCATTTCCCCGCCTTCGATTCGATCGCCATGGCTCGAGCGCCGCAGATAGCCAGCGCCCAGGCAGCCGCGCCGCTCGCCACGCGCGCGTTCTTGCTGCTGTGCTGCGCGATGTTCCTGGGCTATGCGAATCACTGGATGCTGACTCCGGTGATTCCGCTCTATGTGGATGCGTTGGGCGGATCGGCCTTCGTCGCGGGGCTCGCGCTGCTCGCCTTTTCCATACCGAGCTTCGTGGTACGGCCGTTCGTGGGCCGCATCGCCGATCGCTGGAACGCGCCCGGGGTGCTCGCCATCGGCCTGGTGTTGCTCGCGCTCGGCAGCTTCGCCTTGATCTGGCCGTTGCTCGTCCTGGTCTTCGTCGGCAACATCGTGCGCGGTCTGGGCTGGGCGGGCCTCAATACGGGCGGATATACCACCCTGGCCAGCGCGGCACCCGCCCAGCGCCGCGGTGAAGCGGCCGGCTATTACACCAGCGCCACCTCCGGAGCCGCCATCGTTTTCCCGGCGCTCGGGCTGTGGCTGCTCGCCATGCCGGGGACGTTTTCAACCGTACTGTTGGGCGCCGCCTTCTTCACCTTGCTCGGTCTGCCGTTCGCTCTCCCGCTCACGCGGGCTGCGGCGGATGCGCGCGCATCGCGTCCGGTCGGCGACGCGCCCACCGCGGGGCTACTGGACCGCGGCGTACTGATCGCGACCGGCCTCAATCTCTGTTGCACCCTCGCCATGCCCTCGGTGATGGCGTTCCTGCCGCTGTACGCGCGCTCGCTCGGCATCGCGCACATCGGCCTGTTCTACGTCATCGCCGGAGCGACCAACATCGTCGTCCGACCGCTGCTGGGCCGCTGGTCGGATGCGATGGGGCGCGGCCCGGCGATCGCGTTGGGCCTCGGTGCCCAACTCGTCGGGCTGGCACTGATCTTCATGGCGAACGATCTGGTCCTGATTCTCGCCGGCGGGGTGTTCGTGGCGCTCGCCATGGCCATGACCGGTTCCACCACGACGGCGCTCGCGATGGATCTCGCCAACCCGCGTTCGCGCGGCCACGCGATGGCCACCTTCAGCATCTCGTTCCAGCTCGGCGCCGGCGTGGGCGGCATCATCGCGGGCGCTGCTGCGGATCTGCTGGGCTTGCGTGCCATGTATGCCGCCTCGATCGCAATCACGCTGTGCGGGTTCGGTCTGCTCGCGAATGGATGGAAACTGCTGCCGCGACCGGCCGCCGGTGCCGATCGAGTCTAGCCCAGCCTCGAAATTGGGCCAGCTGCTACAACGTACCGCGAACGCTGCGCAGCCCATGCCGCAGCCGCTCGATGCCGTCGGCCAGGCGTTGCTCGTCGGCAGCGAAGCACCAGCGCACGAAGCCTTCGCCCTCCTCACCGAAGGCGGCCCCGGGCGCGAGCCCTAGCCCCGCCTCGACCACCATGCGCTTGCAGAAGGCGAGGCTGTCCGACATGCCGTCGACGCGAAAGAACGCATACATCGCTCCGGGCGGCGAAGCGGCCTGGACGCCTTCGATGGTGCGCAATCGATCGACCAGGAAATCGCGCGCGCGGCGAAATCGCGTCAAGGTGCGCGCAATCACCGGCTCGCCGTTCGCGATGGCGGCGAGGCCCGCATACTGGATGAACCCGGGCGCGGACGACGTGTTGAACTCGATCAGCTTGGCGATCTCCGGGACCAGCACGCGCGGCGCCACCAGCCAGCCGAGCCGCCAGCCCGTCATGAGCCAGGACTTGGAGAAGGTGTTGGTCGCCAGCACCCGTTCGTCGCGATCGGCCAGATCGAGAAACGAAGGAGCGCAAACGAGCCGGCGCCCGTCGTCGGCTGCGTCGGGGTAGTACAAGCGCTCGTAGGCGTCGTCGGCGACGATCCAGATACCGTGACGGCGGCAGTGCTCGAGCACGATTTTCTGGCCCGCGCGGTCGATCATCCAGCCGGTCGGGTTGTTCGGCGCATTCAGGTAAAGCGCGCGGGTATCTGGCGTGAGCGCGGCGAGCAGCCGCTCGAGGTCGAGTGACCATTGCGGATTGCCGTCGGCCGCGAGCCGAAATTCCAGCGGCACGCGCACGATCTGCGCGCCCATGAGGCGCGGTGCGGACGTGATGTTGGGCCATAGCGGCGTGACGGCGACGACCCGGTCGCCGCGACCGACCAGTGCTTGCGAGACCAGCATGAGCGCCGACATGCCAGAACTGGTCACCACGATCTCGTCGGCCGCCACCGGGCGGTGCAGGCGCGAGACATACGCCGCCAGTGCTTCGCGCAGCGCCGGCAAACCATAGTTGTGCGTGTAGAACGTTTCGCCCCGAGCCAGCGCTTCGGTTGCCGCATCGCGGATGAACTGCGGCGTGACCTCGTCCGGCTCGCCGAACCAGAACGGCAGCACATCGCGCTTGCCTAGCCCGGCATTGGCCACTTCGCGGATGAGCGAGCTCGCAATGGCGCGCACGTTGGCGTGCGCTTCGACCGGAAAGTCTGTCACCATCCCTCCCCTTCGTGCATGCCGCGAGCACCCAATTGTTCCCCGGCACGGCGCCGGTGCTCGCATTGTAGCGTTGCGGCGGCCGCTTTCGCCGCATCAGCCACCAAGGCCAAGGAGCACCTTGCTTTGCGGGCGGGACCGCAACGCAGCCGCATTGCGATGCATGTTTCATTCGAGCGCGCACGCGGGGCTCAGGTCGAGCGCATTGCGTATCGGCAGATCCGACGGCGCAAGCGCGCTATCGCAGCCTGTTAGAATGCGCGGCGCGCGCTTAAAGCCCGGGGATCGACATGTTCGCCAAACTCATGCCGCAGGAAAACCGCTTCTTCGATTACTTCGAGGCGCTGGCGGACGAAGGTGTCAAGATCAGCCGCGAGCTGGAGGCCATGCTGCGTAATTTCGACGAGCTGCAGCATCGCACCTTCAACATCGAAACCATCGAAAAGCGCGGCGATCGCATCACGCACGATACCATCGACCTGCTGCACAAGACCTTCATCACCCCGATCGATCGCGACTCCATTCATCGGCTGATCACCCGCATGGACGACATCCTGGATTTGTCCGAGGATGTCGCTCAATCGATCGTGCTCTTCGACGTGCAGGCGACCACCGCCGAGGCCTGCAAACTGGCTGCCTTGTGCGTTGCGAGCTGCGAGCATGTCCGGAGCGCGGCCGGGCTGCTGCGCAACATGGGAAACGCCGAGCCGATCCTGAAGATCTGCGCCGAGATCGACAAGCTCGAATCCGAGGCCGACCACGTGATGCGCTCGGCGATGGCGCGGCTTTTTCGCGACGAGACCGATGTGAAGAAGCTGATCAAGCTGCGTTCGATCTACGAGCTGCTCGAGACCATCACCGACGCTGCCGAGGACGTCGCGAACCTCATCGAAGGCATCGTGGTCGAGAACGCGTGAAGAATCGAGGAGGGTCGCGGCCGAACGATGCGAGGTGGTCGCACGGAATCAGCCGACCGCTCGCGCAGTCCCGACTCCTCGAAGCGGAGCGAACCGCGGCCGCGGTCAGGTGAGGCGATGAGCTTCGAGATCTTCGTCTTTCTCGTCGTCGTCGCGCTCGTGTTCGACTTTCTCAACGGATTTCACGACGCGGCCAATTCGATCGCGACCATCGTCTCCACCGGCGCGATGAGTCCCCAGTGGGCGATCGTATGGGCGGCGTTCTTCAACTTCATCGCCTTCCTTTTCTTCGGCCTGCACGTCGCGGCGACCATCGGCAAGGGCATCGTCGATCCGGCGATCATCGATCACTACGTGATCTTCGGCGCACTGGCGGGCGCCATCAGCTGGAACCTAATCACGTGGTATTTCGGCATTCCGTCGAGCTCTTCGCACGCACTGGTGGGCGGCATCAGCGGCGCCGCAGTCGCCAAGGCGGGGTTCGGCTCGCTCATCGGCAGCGGCTTCTTCAAGACCGCGGCCGCAATCGTGATCTCGCCGCTGTTCGGGCTCATGCTGGCCGCCGCGTTGATGATCGCGATCTCCTGGATGGCTCGACGTGCGACGCCCCAGCGGGTGGATCGGCTGTTTCGGCGCCTGCAGTTCGTCTCGGCCGCGGCCTACAGCCTGGGCCACGGCAGCAACGACGCGCAGAAGACCATGGGCATCATCTGGATGCTGCTGATCGCGGCGGCCGTGATGGGACCGAACGATCCGCTGCCGTTGTGGGTCGTGCTGACCTGTCAGGCCGCGATGGGCCTAGGGACCCTCTTCGGCGGTTGGCGCATCGTGAAGACCATGGGACAGCGCATCACCAAGCTGAAGCCGGTGGGCGGCTTCGCCGCCTCGGCAAGCGGAGCCTGCACGCTGTTCCTTGCCACCGGCCTGGGAATCCCGGTTTCGACCACACATACGATCACCGGCGCGATCGTCGGCGTGGGCTCGGTACGCAATGTGAAGGCTGTGCGCTGGGGTGTGGCGGGCGGAATCGTCTGGGCCTGGGTGCTGACGATTCCGTGCTCGGCGCTGATCGCCGCACTGGCCTGGTACCTGGGAAGCCGCCTGCTCTAGCAGGCGCGAAACTCGCCGGTCAAAAGGATGCTACGTCGGCCGCTCGGGAGCAAGGCGCGCACTGTGCTCCCGGCGCACCAGGCCGACGAGCCAGTCGAGCACGCAGTAGAAGGCGCCCGCGGCGAACGGCGGGTTGAGCGTGTGCCAGCCGAGCCATGGCGCCTGGCCGCGCCAGGTCCAGTTGCCGAGCCAGGTGCCCCAAAGCTCCATGGCGAGCGCGAGAACGAACATGGTTGCGTACAGCTTCGGCGCCGGCCCGTAGCGCATGCACAGCACGAACAGCACGGTGAGCGCGAGGCTCAGTTGGTCGCGCCCCTCGATCGCCAACACGATCGCGATCAGGGCGATCAGCGCGCTCGCTGCCGACATTGCGCGCAGCGGCACGCGATGGCACAGCCACCAGCCGAGCGCATAGAGCAGCACATGCCCCGGCGGGACGAACAGCGGCAGATTGCCCAGGCGGTAGTCGTAGACGCGCCACACGAGCGCGAGGAACACTTCTCCGGCGGTCGCGAACAGCAGGCAGGCCGCCAAGGCGATGCGCTCGGGCGGCGCGCTTCGCCACAGCAGCGCGCCGAACAAGCTCCAGGCCGCCAAATCGACCGCCGGCTGGCTCCAGCGCGCACCCAGACTGTCCAGCGCGAGGCCGCAGACGATGGTGACGGCGATGCATCCGGCGAAGGCGCGGTTCAACGCAGCCATGCCCCGGATCGCGCCTCGCCGCCGGATGCGACGCTCGCCCGCACAGCGGGCTTGCAGGCCGAAGCTCGGTACGCGCCACCCGTGAACGTCATCCCTACTCGCCACCTCGAACGGTGAGCCGGCATGTTAGCGCATAGCTCCGGTAATATGGACCAGGGCAAGAGTAGACGTGCCCCGCTATCGTTCGCAATTCCACCCCGCGGCCGACATGAAGCTCACGATAGAACAGGCAACCGATCTGGCGGTCTCGGCCTTGAGTCGGCATGGACTTTCCTCCGAGCACGCCTGCCAGGTGGCCGATCACCTGGTCGAGTCCGCTCTGTGCGGGCACGAATTCTCCAGCCTGCCGCGCGTGGCTGCGATCGTGGAGGAATTGCGCGCGAAGACCACTGCGCCCACGCCGATAGAGCTCGTGCGCGAGGACGGCTCCTGCGCGCACATCGACGGCGGCGACAACATCGGTTACGTGGTCTCGCTGACCGCCGTCGACAAGGCGGTCGAGATCGCGCGCCGGCTAGGGGTTGCCGTCGTGACGGCCGACAACACCTGGTTCAGCGGACGCTGCGCCTACTACGTGGAACGCGCGGCGCGCCAAGGCTTCGTCGCATTGCATACGACCAATACGACGGCCCGCGTGGCGCCGTTCGGCGGCGCCGAGCGCATCATGGGCACCAATCCGTTCGCAATTGCCTTCCCGTGCAAGGCCGATCCGATCGTCATCGACATCGGCACTTCGGCCATCACCTGGGGCGATGTCGTGCTCGCGCGCACCAAGGGCGAGCCGCTGCCCGACGGGGTCGCCGTCGACCCGGCAGGCGAGGTGACGCGCGATCCGCAAGCGGCGCTCGACGGCGCGTTCATGCCCTGGGGCCGCCAGCGCGGCAGCGCGCTTGCGCTTGCGGTGCAGTTGCTCGGGATATTGGCTGGCAGCGCTCCGGTCATAGCCGGCACCGGGGGCTACGGCCTGTTGTTCGTCGTTATCGATCCGGCGCGCGTCGGGGCCGGCGGCGGATTCGAGGCGCAGGCGGCCGAGCTTCGCCGCATCGTTACGGCGAGCCGTGCGCTGGCGGGTAACGCGTGGGTGCGGATGCCGGGCGACGGCAGTCAGTCGCGCAAACAGCAGTCGCTTGGCGAAGGCTACATCGCGGTCGACGATAAGGTCTACGCGCGCCTGGTCGAATTGGCGCGGTAGCGACGACGATCAGCGCGGCCGCGCCGCTTCCACCAGGCCGTGCGCCACGGCGCCCGCGCTCGGCACGCGAAGGGTGGTTGCCGGTAGGACTGCCTATCCCGGGCGGCCACGCAACAGGCGAGTGAGCTCCTGGACATCGGCCAGGCGCTCGAGCTGCTGCACGCATTCGGCAATGGCGCCGGCATCGACCGCAAGCGGTGAGAACGATGCCAGGCGCTCGAACTTGTGCAGCAATTCGTCGCCGGCGAGCGGATCGGCGACGGTCCCGTGCGGGTCGAGCGTGAAACCGTGCCGGCGCTCGCCGCTTGCAAGCTCGAGCTCGATGCGCGTGCCGAAGCGGCCCGGATAGGCGGCTTCGCATTCGGGATCGACGCGAAGCTGCACTCGCTGCGCGAGGCCGCGAAGGCTCGGGTCGGCGATGGCCTGCAGCGTGAACGCCGCCGGATCGCCCGGGTCCGCCGTCACGGCCAGCGCTGCGCAGTAGGGAATGCTGTACTGCGCTTCCATTTCGTCGCGCGGCGTCGCGTTGGCGTTGTGCTTCACCGCGAAGGCGCTGGTGCCCACCATGATTCGCCGCACGCTCTCGGGCGCCAGCGGACCCTCGCCGCGCAGGCGCTGGAGCAGCTGGGCCACACCCTGAATCCAGCCGCAGATCGGATAGACCTTGACCCAGACCTCAGCGATGTACCAATGCTCGCCGAGCGCGTGCGACAAGTGCTCCGGAAGTGAGTGAGCGCCGCTGAAAACCTCCAGCAGCCCGAGATACCCGTCGAGCGCATTGGTCGGGCCGGTGAATCCGCGCCGAGCGAGCTGCGCGGCCCGCACGCCGGCCTCCGCCGCCCGGCCAGCGTGCATGCGCTTCACCATCCCGCCACGGCCGCCCCCGGCGAACGCCTTGATGCCCGATGCCATCGAGCAGGCGAGACCGGACGCGCTTTCGAGTTGTGCAATGCCGGCGCGCATGATCGTGCCGGCGGCGATTGCCGCAGCGACCGGCCCGACGACGCTCGTCTTGTGAAAGCCGCGCTGCGAGGGTTCCGCTCCGAGCGCCAGGCTAATGCGCGCGGTTGCCTCGTAGCCGGCC
>JBOIEI010000285.1:0-7794 GCA_050741055.1 Burkholderiales bacterium
GTCGAGGATCCAGCCGAATACGTCGAGCCTGGGCGCCACGATGGAGCCGGACGGCGTGTAATTGGTGAACCAGCGGATGCGCGCGAACAGCCAGTCGATGAAGAACTGCGCCGCGAGCGTCGCGACGGCGAGATAGAAGCCCTTGATGCGAAGCGACGGGATGCCGAACACGATGCCGGCCATGGCTGCGATCACCCCGGCCAGCAGGATGGCGATCGGCATCGGCAGCCATTCGATCCTGAGGCAGAGGTTGTAGGCGGCATAGGCGCCGACCGCCATGAAGCCGCCGGTGCCGAGCGAGATCTGGCCGCAGTAGCCCACCAGCAGGTTGAGCCCGATTGCCGCCAGCGCCAGGATCAGGAACGGGATCAGGATGGCGCGAAAGAGGTAGCCGGACGCAATCAGCGGCAAGCCGACGTAGGCCACGGCGACGAGAATCGCCACCAGCCACCGGTCCTGCCGGATCGGGAATACCGCCATGTCGGCTGCATACGAAGTCTTGAACTGACCTGACTCTCGATAAAGCATTCGGCTATCCGCAGTCTGCTCGGCGTGCCCTAACCCAACCTCCGATGCTGGCCTAACCCGGAGCTCTCGTGTTGCGCATCATGTCCATCGCTTCCTTCCCGATCGTCACACCCGCTCGATGATGCGCTCGCCGAAAAGTCCCTGCGGCCGCACCAGCAGGAACGCGAGCGCCAGCACGTAGGCGAACCAGTTCTCGATGCCGCCGCCGATGTACGGGCTGAGGTAGACCTCGGAGAGCTTCTCGCCGGCGCCGATGATGAGCCCGCCAACGATCGCACCCGGAATCGAGGTGAAGCCGCCCAGGATGACGACAGGGAGCGACTTCAAGGCCACAAGCGCGAGCGAGAACTGGACGCCGAGCTTCGTGCCCCACACCACTCCCGCCACCAGCGCCACCAGGCCGGAGATGCTCCAGACGATTACCCATATGCGGTTGAGCGGGATGCCGACGCTTTGCGCCGCCTGGTGATCGTCGGCGACCGCGCGCAGCGACCGCCCCAAGCGCGTGCGGTGAAAGAACAGCGCCAGACCGGCGACCAGCGCGCCCGCCACCAACGCGGTGACGACATCGCCTTCGTTCACGAGCACGCCGCCCTCGAACACGTTCTGCAGGACCATCAGCGGGTCCTTCGGCATGCCGACATCGAGCGTGTAGACGTCGCTGCCCCAGAGCGATTGTCCGAATCCCTCCAGGAAGAAGGCGAGGCCGATGGTCGCCATGAACAGGATGACTCCGTCCTGGTTGACCAGCGGCCGCAGCACCAGGCGCTCGATGGCGAACGCCAGCAGCACCATGGTCGCGGTCGCGACGGCGAACGCGAGCGGCCATGGCATCCATTCCATCAGCCGCACCAGCGTGAGCGCGGCGAACAGCACCATGGCGCCCTGGGCGAAGTTGAAGACGCCCGAAGCCTTGAAGATGAGGACGAAGCCGAGCGCCACCAGCGAGTACAGCACTCCGGCCATCAGGCCGCCGAGCAGGACTTCGAGGAAGAAGCCCATTTCCCTCTCCTATCTTCCCTCTCCTGGATGGAGAGGGAAGTGTTGTGTCCGTGTTGCGCTGTCGTCCAATACCGAATGATCAACTTCGAGCCACGCCGAGATAAGCCGCGATTACACCCGGGTCGCTGCGCACATCGTCCGGTGTCCCGTCGGCGATCTTGCGGCCGTAGTCGAGCACCACCACCCGGTCCGACAGATCCATCACCACGCCCATGTCGTGCTCGATCAAAACGATCGTGGTGCCGAATTCGTCGTTCACGTCGAGGATGAAGCGGCACATGTCCTGCTTCTCCTCTACGTTCATCCCCGCCATCGGCTCGTCCAGCAGCAGCACTTCGGGCTCGGCCGCGAGCGCGCGTCCGAGCTCCACCCGCTTCTGCAACCCGTAAGGCAGTCTGCCGACGGGCACCTTGCGCACCGCCTCGATTTGCAGGAAGTCGATGATTGCCTCCACCTCGCGCCGGTGGACGATCTCCTCGCGCCGCGCGCGGCCGAAGTGCAGCGCCTGGCTGAAGAGCCCGGCATGCATCCTGAGCGTGCGCCCGGTCATGATGTTGTCGAGCACGCTCATGCCCTTGAAGAGCGCGATGTTCTGAAAGGTTCGTGCGATGCCGGCCCGGGCCGCCTGGTACGGCGTCATGCGCCGAAACGTCGTGCCGCGATAAGTGATGCGGCCTTGCTGTGGATGATAGACGCCATTGATGACGTTCAGGATCGAGCTCTTGCCCGCGCCGTTGGGGCCGATGATCGCGCGCACCTCGTGGGCGCGCACGTCGAAGCTCACTTGCGAAAGCGCCTGCACGCCGCCGAAGGCGAGCGAAATGTCGTCGGCGCGCAGAACCACCTCGCCGATGGCGTGCCTCGCTCTGGCGCCTGGCGGCGAGCTGTCGATGGCGGGAACTTTCGGCGCCGAATCGACGGCGGGCTGCGTCGTCGGGACGAAGCTCATGCGGCGACGCGCTCCTGCCGCACAGGCAGGTCGGCGATTCGCACCTCGGCGCGAATCATCCCCGTGCGGCCATCCTCGAACTGCACTCGGGTCTCCAGCTCGCAGCGGCCCTCACCCGAGTAGAGCGCATGAACCAGGCTCGCATAGCGCTCCGCGATGCGTCCCCGCCTCACCTTGCGCGTGCGCGTGAGCTCGCCGTCGTCGGCATCGAGCTCCTTGGGCAGGATGAGAAAACGCCGGATCTGCGAGCCGGCGAGGTTCGGATCGGCTGCCAGATCCGCATTCACCTGCGCAACGCAATCGGCGACGAGCGCATAGACCGCTTCCTTGGCCGCGAGATCGGTATAGCCGGCGTAGGCAAGGTTGCGCCGCTCGGCCCAGTTGCCGACCGATTCCAGGTCGATGTTCACGAGCACGGCGCAGAACGCCCGGCCGTTGCCGAAGGCAACGGCCTCCTTGATATGGGGAAAGAACTTGAGCTTGTTTTCGATGAATTTCGGCGCGAACAGCGTCCCGTCGGCGAGCTTGCCGACATCGTGCGCCCGGTCGACGATGCGCAGATGCCCCGCGGCGTCGAAGTAGCCCGCGTCGCCGGTGCGCACCCAGCCGTCGGCGGTCTTGGTCTGCGCCGTGGCCGTCGGATTGTTGTGATAGGCGGCGAACACCCCGGGGCCGCGATACATCACCTCGCCCGCCTCGGTCACCTTCACCTCCACCCCGGGCGCCGGCGGACCGACCGTATCGGGCCGTACCTCGCCGGTGGGCTGCATGCAGACGAACACAGCACCCTCGGTCTGCCCGTAGAGCTGCTTCAGGTTGATGCCGAGCGAACGGAAGAAAACGAAGATATCGGGGCCGATCGCTTCGCCCGCGGTGTAGCCGACGCGGATGCGCGACATGCCGAGCACGTTCTTGAGCGGCCCGTAGACGAGCAGCTCGCCGAGCGCGTAACGGAGCCGGTCGAGAAGGGATACGCGGCCACCGTCGAGGATCGCGGGACCGACCCGACGCGCCAGTGCCATGAAGTGGCGGAACAGCGCCCGCTTCGGCGCCGCGGCGTCCTCCATGCGGATCATGACCTGGGTGAGCAGGCCCTCGAACACGCGCGGCGGCGCGAAATAATAGGTCGGGCCGATCTCGCGCATGTCGGTGAGCACGGTCTGCGAGCTTTCCGGGCAGTTGACGCAAAACCCGGTCACGTAGGCTTGCGCGTATGAAAACACGTTGTCGCCCACCCAGGCCATCGGCAAGTACGAGAGTATTTCGTCGCGCTCGGTGAGCCCATCGAAGCGCGCGGCATTGCGGGCAGTGATAAGCAGGTTGTCGTGGCTGAGGCGCACGCCCTTGGGCTCGCCGGTCGTGCCGGAGGTGTAGAGCATGATGGCGACGTCGTCGCCGCGCGTCTTGCCGGCCTCGGCCTCGAAGTCGATAGCGCCCGGCGTGTTGCGAGCGCGCGCGATCAGCGCCTCGTAGCTGCACAACTGCGGCGCGTGGTAGTGGCGCATCCCGCGCGTATCGTCGTAGACGATGTGGCGAATGCGCGCACACTGCGGCAGCGCCTCGAGCAGCTTGTCGACCTGCTCCTGGTCCTCGGCGAGCACGAACGCCGCTTCCGCATCCTGCAGCACGTAGACCATCTCCGCCGCCACCGCGTCCTGATAGATCGGAACCGGGATGCCGCCCAGCGCCTGCGCGGCGCACATGGCCCAGTACAGGCGCGGGCGGTTGTCGCCGACGATGGCGAGACTGTCGCCGCGTTTGAAACCGAGCAAGGCGAGACCGGCGGCGAAGGCACGAACCTCCTCGGCGACTTGTGCCCAGGTCCACGTCTGCCAGACGCCGAGGTCCTTCTCGCGCATGGCCGGGCGCGCGCCATGCACGGCTGCGTGCTGCAGCAGCAGGCGCGGGAACGTGTCCAGGCTCTCCTCCTTCATTGCGGCTCCGCGTGATCGCGAGGTCCGGCGCGTGCTCAACGCTTCATTGGTATTCCAGCGGTAATGGTCCGCTTTCCCTCGCACCCTGGATTCCCGCTTTCAAGGGAATGACGGCCAGCGGCCTCCTCGCCCATTCACCGCCCCACGAACTTGGCCGGCCGCTTCTCCAGGAACGCCTTCATGCCCTCTTTCTGGTCCTCGGTCGCACACGCGAGCGCGAACGCATACGCCTCCTGCTGGCAGGCGTTCGCGAGATCCATGTCCTGGCCGCGCTGAACGATCTGCTTGCTCAGGCGCACGGCGACCGGGCCCTTCGAAGCGATGATACGCGCAAGCTCCAGGCCGGTTTCGGACAACCTCTCGGGCGCGACGACCTGGTTGACGAGCCCGATGCGCAGCGCCTCCTCAGCCTTGACCATGCGTCCCGTGACCAGCAATTCCAGCGCGCGTGCACGCCCGATCAGCCGCGGCAAGCGCTGGGTGCCGCCGAAGCCCGCCACCACGCCGAGGTTCACTTCCGGCTGGCCGAACGCAGCGCGTTCCGAGGCCACGATCCAGTCGCATGCCAGGGCGAGCTCGCAGCCACCGCCCAAGGCGTAACCGTTCACCAGCGCGATCACCGGGAAGGGCAGCATCTCGAGCATGCGGAAGGTGCGATTGCCTTTCTCGGAGAACGCCTGCGCATCGGCCGGCCCGAAGCTTTGCATCTGCGCGATGTCGGCGCCTGCAACAAACGCCTTGTCGCCCGCGCCGGTAACGAGCAGCACGCGGGCCGTCTTGTCGTCCCCGACCCGCGCGATTGCACAGGCGATTTCGTCCAGCGTGCCGGCGTTGAGCGCATTGAGCGACTTCGGCCGGTTCACCGTAAGCAGATGGATGCCGGCCTCGGGCTGTTCAAGCAGGATGTTGCTGTAGTCCATGAACGATCTCTCGGGTTGCCAACTCGTCGGCTTGCGCGCTATTTCGGCGCCATGCGGATCGCGCCGTCGAGCCGGATGGTGGCGCCATTGAGCATCTGATTCTCGACGATGTGACGCACCAGCGCCGCATATTCGTCGGGACGGCCGAGCCGCGCAGGAAACGGAATCTGCGCGGCGAGCGAGTCCTTCAGTTCCCCGTCGAAGCCCCCGACCATGGCCGTGTCGAAAATGCCGGGTGCGATGGTCACGACGCGAATGCCGTTGCGGGCAAGCTCGCGCGCGAGCGGCAAGGTCATCGATGCGATCGCGCCCTTGGAGGCTGAATAGGCCGCCTGCCCGATCTGACCGTCGAAGGCTGCGACCGAAGCCGTGTTGACGATCACGCCCCTCTCGCCCGACTCTCCCGGTGGGTTGTCGGCCATGGCGGCTGCCGCGAGTCGTATCGCATTGAAAGTCCCGATCAGGTTCACCTCGATCACGCGCCGGAACGATTCGAGACGGTGCGGGCCGTTGCGTCCCAGCACGCGCTCGCCGATCACGATGCCGGCGCAGTTCACGGCGCCGTCGAGCCGACCGAAGGTTTGCCGGGCCAGGTCGATCGCATTCTGGACGTGGGCTTCATCGGTCACGTCCATCGCCGCGAAGCGCGCGCGCTCGCCCAGCTCGGCGGCGACGCGTTTGCCTGTGTCCGCATTCATGTCGCCGAGGACGACGTTCGCACCGGCCTGCGCCAGCAGGCGCGCCGTGCCGGCGCCCAAACCCGATGCGGCGCCGGTGACCAAGAACGTGCTGCCTTCGATTCGCATTTTGCTCTTGCCTATTTGGTCGCGCCGGGGTCAGGTCTTGCTTGTTGCATTCCGATCCTTGAAACCAACCGGGGGTGCAACAAGCAAGACCTGACCCAAGACCTGACCCCTGACTCACATGGTGCGCCGGTACTGGCCGCCGACCTCGAACAGCGCATGCGTGATCTGCCCGAGCGAGCATACGCGCACGGCATCCATCAGTGCTTCGAACAAGTTGCCGTTGGCCATGGCGACTTGCTGCAATCGCCGTAATGCCGGACCGGACACCTCGCGATGCCGCTCGTGAAAGGCACGCAGCCGTGCGAGCTGGCTCTGCTTCTCCGCCTCGGTGGAGCGCGCAAGCGCGATGCCGGCGACCGCATCCTGCACCTGCTCGTTGCGAAACACGTTGACCCCGACGATCGGATACGAGCCGTCGTGCTTGCGCGTCTCGTACAGCATCGATTCGTCCTGGATGCGGCCGCGCTGGTAGCCGGTCTCCATCGCGCCGAGCACGCCGCCGCGCTCGGACAGGCGCTCGAACTCGGCCAGCACCGCTTCCTCCACCAGGTCAGTGAGCTCGTCGATGACGAACGAGCCCTGGTTGGGATTCTCGTTCCTGCCCAATCCCCATTCGCGGTTGATGATGAGCTGGATCGCGACCGCGCGGCGCACCGAGTCCTCGGTCGGCGTGGTGATCGCCTCGTCGTAGGCGTTGGTGTGCAGCGAGTTGGTATTGTCGTAGCAGGCGATCAGCGCCTGCAGCGTGGTGCGGATGTCGTTGTAGGCGATCTCCTGCGCATGCAGGCTGCGCCCCGAGGTCTGGGAATGGAACTTGAGCTTCTGGCTGCGCTCGCCGGCGCCGTACTTTTCGCGCATCGCGACTGCCCAGATGCGCCGCGCCACACGTCCCAGCACCGCATACTCGGGCTCCATGCCGTAGCTGAAGAAGAACGACAGGTTGGGGGCGAAGTCGTCGATTGCCATGCCGCGCGCGAGGAACGCCTCGACGTAGGTGAAGCCGTTCGCCAGCGTGAACGCGAGCTGCGAGATCGGATTGGCGCCCGCCTCGGCGATGTGATAGCCGGAAATGGACACGGAGTAGAAGCGCCGGATGCCGTGCGCGATGAAATACTCTTGCACATCGCCCATCGCCTTGAGCGAGAAATCGGTCGAGAAGATGCAGGTGTTCTGGCCCTGGTCTTCCTTCAGGATGTCGGCTTGCACGGTGCCGCGCACTGTCGCAAGTGTGCGCGCGCGAAATTGCGCTGCCTCGGCCTCGCCCGCCGCGCGCCCGTGCTCGGCGCGAAACCGATCCAGCTGCTGATCGATCGCGGCATTCAGGAACATCGCCAACAGCGTCGGCGCCGGCCCGTTGATGGTCATTGATACGGAGGTATCGGGCGCGCACAGGTCGAAGCCCGCGTACAGCGCCTTCATGTCCTCCAGCGTCGCGATCGACACCCCCGCATTGCCCACCTTGCCGTAGATGTCCGGGCGGGGATCGGGGTCGAAGCCATACAGCGTGACCGAATCGAACGCGGTCGAGAGGCGCTTGGCCGGCATGCCTTGCGAGAGCATATGAAAGCGCCTGTTGGTGCGAAAGCAGTCGCCTTCGCCGGCGAACATGCGGGTGGGATCCTCGTTCTCGCGCCTGAACGCGAACACGCCGGCGG
>JBOIEI010000286.1:0-4858 GCA_050741055.1 Burkholderiales bacterium
GGCTGCGCGTGCCTGGCGCATATCGACGCGCAAGCGCACCGACCGAAGCGCGGCAGCGAAGACGGCGTCGAGAAACCAAGATCTGTCCTGCGGCGGAAGCAGCTCGAGATTCTCGGTGACGGCCACGGTCTCCGCGGGAATTGCAGGAAGGAGCGGCGCTCGCCCCTGGGCGAGGAGCCTGCGGTAGCCGCCGCTCGGGTGCTCGCGCGTGAACGGCTGGTAGCGCTGCGCATCAGCCTCGCGCTCGAACTGCAACCACAGCGCGCCGAGCGGATGCGGATGGTAGGAGTATTGTTCCGGCGTCGGCCGCCAGGGCTGCAAATGCAACGTCGTGTAATGCAGAACCTTGGACTCGCCCGCACGGTATTCGAAGTCGCGGGCATTCCACGCAGCGTCGAGCGGCCCCCACAGCCCGGGCTCGGCAGCCGGCGTTGCGAGGAGTTCCCGCTTGCCGCCAGCCTGCGCCGCCTGCAGGTTCCACCATCGAAGCATGCGCACGCAGTCAATGATCATCACCGACGTATCGTTGGAAGCGATCGACCGGTAGCCGCAGCCTTGCAGGTCGAGGTCGAAGAGCGCGCCCGGATCGGCGAGATAGATCTGATCGACGTCGTTATAAATCGCCCGGCCGTGCCCGCCCGCAATCTCCGGTATCGCGAAGCGGTAGTGCGTGAATCCGGTGCGCCATCCCCTGCGGTCGAATCCGGGCAGGTCCTTCATGAGATAAACGTGGTACACCCGCGCCGGATCGCGGAACCTGCTCAAGGAATAGAGAAACACGCGCTCGGCGCGCTGCTGTGCTTGCTCCGTGCCGAGGAAGATCCGCACCGGCGGTTTGCCGCTTGTCGCAGCATCAGGCGCGGCGGCGAAGGTCACACAGTCGAGTTGAAGCGCATCGGCCGTTGTGAGTGCTGCCACCCGGCTGTGGTTTGGCAATGTAGCTGACATGGATGTGCGGTGTACGCCGTCCCGGCAGAGAGCCGTGAGAGATCGCGGCGCGTTGCCTCGACCGGTGCCCCGCAATAGTGTCGAGCCGAGCGCGGTAGGTCATTTCAGGAGCGGTCGATGCGAGGAAGAGCCAATACTGCGGTTCGCAAAGGACGCTGGCCACCCGCCCAGCCCGGAGTGACTTATCGGTTGCTCCCTACGGTGCCCGAATATAGGGCACTATTTGCCCTTCTTCAACTTCTTTATGCACGACGATCAATGGCACGCCGTTGCCGTGCCGAACCCATTCGGCAACTCGCTCTCGCTAGCCCGGCGGCGGCGTCGTGCGTACCCAACCCGGATCGACGCGGCGACATGTGATGTGCGCTTCAGGTCCGCAGTTGCATTGCCTGGTCCGATGCATCGCAGGGCGTTGCTTGCCATGAGGCGGCAGCTTGCGTAAGGATTCCGGGGTGCGAAGTCGGTATTCTGCAAACTGCGCGGATTCGAAAGCATCCCATGAGAAATCTGATCCGAAAAATCAAGAAAAAATCCCTCCGCGCCATGAATCATGCGATCGGTTATTCCGGATACACTCTGAGAAGGAAGAGTCCGGATTTTTACTTGCACAGTTATTCTTCCTACGAGCAATACAGAGCGACGCAGATATTCCACAACAAGAGGAAGATCGATCGTGTATGGGCCGACTCCAGCACGCTCGACATCGTCGCGGCCAGAGGAGCAAGGAATTCCCCGAAGCGGACAAGCTGTTTGCGCTCTGCCATGGCTCCCGAAACGGTTTCGAGCAGAACTATCTCGCAACGAAACTCAATGTCGAGGTCACCGGGACGGATATATCGGAAACGGCGTCGCAGTTTCCCAGATCGGTGCAGTGGGATTTTCACGACGCCAACGAACAGTGGGTCGGCCACTGTCATTTCGTCTACACGAACTCCCTCGACCAGAGTTGGAATCCAAGGCAAGCAGTCAGCACGTGGGTCGACCAACTCAGGCCTGGCGGCATCCTGTTCATCGAACACACGATGGTTCACAGTGCGGAAGGCGCAAGCGAGATGGATCCGTTTGGCGCATCGCCCTCTCTCATGCCTTATCTGCTGGCGAAATGGCTGGGTCACAAAATCGCAATCGAAATCATGAAGTCGGTCAAACCGAACAACAAACCGGAAGTCTGGCTGTTTGCCGTCAAGAGAGTGGGCTGAAGCGGGCATCGGAGCGATTCGTGCCGCAACACCGAAACCGCGTTCGTACCAGTGCCGACGTGCATGCGCGGCACTGAAAAGACCCGCTCGTACCCGCCGCTTGCGGCCGTAACCGGCGCCACCGGCTTCATCGGCCGCCACATCGTCACTGCGCTGGCCGAGGCCGGCTGGCGTGTGCGGATCCTGGCACGGCGCGAGCCCGCGATCGCCGAATGGCGGGGGCTCGCACTGCAACTCGTCCCGGGCACCATGCAGGATGCGCCTGCGCTCGAACGGCTCGTCGAGGGTGTGGCTGCGGTGATCCATGCAGCCGGGCTCATCAAGGCCGCGCGGCGGCAAGCGTTTTTCGACATCAATTGCAACGCAGCCGCGAGCCTCGCCGGCATCGCAAGCCGGCTCGCGCCGCAGCCGCATTTCATCCAGGTCTCGACGCTCGCCGCACGCGAGCCGCGCATCTCGGACTACGCCGCGAGCAAGCGCGCCGGCGAAGACGCGGTGCGCGAAGTCCTTGGGTCTCGTGTCACGGTGCTGCGCCCGGCGGCCGTATATGGTCCCGCCGATCCGGAGACGCTGCGATTCTTCCGACTGGCGCGCAACCGCATCGTGCCGCTGCCCGGTCCGCCGCAAGCGCGCGCCGCGCTCATCCATGTGCAGGACCTCGCCCGGCTGATCGTCGCGCTGGCCGCATCCGCACCGACGGGCGAGGTGCTGGCAGCGGCGGACGCGAGGCCTCGAGGCTACGGCTGGGCCGAGATTCTTGGCATGGCCGCGCGCGTCGTCGGCAATCCGCATGCAAGGCTCGTGCGTGCGCCGCGCGCGCTGTTGCACGCGGTCGCATGGGCAGGCGATCTCGGGCGCCTGCTCGGCTCGGCCACGATGATGAACTCGCACAAGCTGCGCGAAATTTCCCACCTCGACTGGTCGGTGTCGCCCGTGGAGCAGGCGACACCGGCGGGCTGGGCTCCCCGCTTCGAGATCGAGTCGGGATTCGCCGACGCGGTGGCCTGGTACCGCGCGGCTGGCTGGCTGCCTCGCTAGCGAAGCAGGCCGCGGCGACGCAGCCGGTAGTACACGCCGGGAGCCGCGAGCAGTGGAAAGCGCCGTTCCCACGGGGCGATGGCAAGCCGCACGCCCGAGTGGCGCTCGACTTTCCATACCACGTAGTCCAGCGGGCGGTCGAAGGTGAACGCCGCCTTCAGCAGCCGCAGCACGTTGAGCGGCCGCCCGAGCCGGCGCCGACGCGCCCATCGGTGCAGCCCATCGGCACGGGCGCGCCCCGCGAGCATCGGACGCAGCTCACCGGGGTGCTCTTCGAACGCGACGCCGGCCGCTTGCCACGAAGCAGGCAGCAGGCGCGCATAGCGCTCCCGCGCGCGGGCAACGACCGCGTCGCTGCGGCTCGCCGACTCCACCCGCAGCTCGAGCTCGTAGGTGCGCGCATAGAGCGCGCTCCAATAGGCAGCGGGTTCGCCGCGCTCCGGCCCGAGCACGGCAGCCCAGTACCCGCCTGCCATCGCGGCGCTGCACACGGCGCCGAGCACCTGGTTGCGGTCGGCGTCGCTGCGCGCGTAGACGCAAGCGCACGGCTGCGAGAAGCGTGTCCATAGCGTCGTGTCGAGCGAGCGCGCGGCCATTGCGCGGCGAAACTGCGCAGTCGTCATGACGGCGTACTTCGCGCGCAGGGTGCGACCTGCGATGGCCTCTTCCGCGTAGCCGACGTTCGGCGGCAACACGCGATTGGCAACTGCGGCAAACCAACCTTGCGGCCAGGCGCCGGCGCGGTCGACCAGCACATAGAAGTCGAGCAGCGTGTCGAGCGCTTGCTCGCGCAGTCCCGAGCCGTAGAAGAGGATCGCCGCCACCCCCGCAGCAGCGCGCGCGGCGAGCCGCTCGGCGAACACGGTGAGCTCATGCGCAACGGGGGCTCGAAGCTCCGGCTCGATCAGCGCCGCGAGCACCGGATGTGGCGGCAGGCCAGGCTTCAGGGCGCGAGCCACGAGCGCAGCGGCCCTTGGCGACGATGCAGCGCCGCTTGCGCGAGGCGCAGCGTATGGACGATGAGCGAAAGCATCGTCCAGACCGCGACCGCCACGATGCCGATATCCGGCCTGCCCGCAAGGGCGCAGAAGGTGAGGATCACGAGATTCGGATTGCGCCGGGCGGTGATCAGGCGAAAGCGGCTGTCGAATCGCTGCCAGGTATGCATGTCCATCCGAAACCATGCGATGAACGCGCCTTCTTCCAGCCGCTGGAGCACGTAGCCGGCCACGATCGCTGCAAGGACCACCGAGGTGTTTTCAAGCGGCATACCCGCGGCCGGCAGTCCCACGATCCACGCCCACCACCAGAACGGCGGATGGATGAGATCGATGCCGTGATCGAAGACGTCTCCGAAGCGCGTGGACTGCAGCGTGACGCGGGCAAGCTTGCCGTCGACCGTATCGAGGAAAGTCATCACCCACGCGGCGACCAGTCCCAGGCCATAACGCCCGGTCCAGAACAGCCACATGGCAGCCAGGACGAGCAGGAGGCTCGCGAATGTCACCTGATTGGGCGTGATGCCGTAGTGCGCGCAGAATCGGGTCGCCGCGCGCGCGGGCGCAGGCCAGAGGTAGAGCGTCACCGCGTCCGTCACGCCCTTGTAGGCACCGCCGAAGACGCGTCGCTCGATGGCCGGCAACGTCTGGTGTGTGAGTGGCATGAGGTAGGGC
>JBOIEI010000287.1:0-5773 GCA_050741055.1 Burkholderiales bacterium
GGGGAGGCCGAGCTGGCTATCGCTCGCCGCCAGCCTTACGGCAAGTGGTACGACGACGGCGTCGTGCGCTTGGACGATCTGCCCGCGCCTCCCGGCCCGCCGACCCCGGATCTACCCCTCGAGGCCCGTCAGCTGGCGTTCGGCTACACCCGCGAGGACATCGACATCATCCTCGAATCGATGGTCGCGACGGCCAAGGAGCCCACGGGGTCGATGGGCGACGACTCCGCCCTCGCCGTGCTGTCCGACTGCCGGCCCCCGCTGTTCCGCTATTTCAAGCAGCGATTCGCCCAGGTCACCAACCCGGCCATCGATCCCGAGCGCGAAGGCATCGTCATGAGCCTGACGACGCGGTTGGGCCCGGCCGTGAACCTCCTGGAGGAAACCCCGGACCACGTCCGCGGCGTGGAGTTGCCCCAGCCCGTGCTCGACGACCAGGGGTTGGCCAGGCTTCACGCCATCCCCCAGCCGGAGCTGGGCACGGCCACCATCGACTGCACGTGGCCGGTGGGCGCAGGCGTCGGGGGCCTGCGGGCCGCCTTGGAGGCCATCTGCGACCACGCCGCTCGGGCCGTGTCCGACGGGGCGGGGATCCTCGTCCTCTCCGACCGAGGGATGAGCCCCGACGCCGTTGCCGTCCCGTCGCTCCTGGCGACCGCCGCCGTTCATCATCACCTGGTGCGGGAGGGATGTCGTCTGCAGGCCGGACTAGTGGTGGAGTCGGGCGAGCCGCGCGAGGTGCACCACGTGGCCTGCCTCATCGGCTACGGCGCCGGGGCCGTGAACCCCTACCTCATCCTCGAGACCGCCCGCCACCAGGCGAACGGAGGCGTCGCTGCGGGCGTCTGCTCCCCAGACGAGGCCGAGGAACGAGTGAAAGCCGCCTTGGCCAAGGGGCTGCTCAAGGTCATCGCCAAGATGGGGATCTCCACGATCACGTCCTACTGCGGGGCGCAGATCTTCGAGGCCGTCGGCCTGGCACCCGCCCTGGTCGACGCCCACTTCACCGGCACGCCGTCGCGCATCGGCGGGGTCGACCTCGACGTCGTGGCGATGGAGGCTCTCGACCGACACGCCCGGGCCTGGCCGCAGGGCGAACGCCGGCTACCCGTCGGCGGGCTGTACGCGTGGCGCCGCGACGGCGAGCACCATATGTGGAACCCGACGACCGTCGCTCACCTCCAGGCGGCGGTGCGAAACGGGGGCGGGCGCCAAAGCTTCACCACCTACAGCCGAGCCGTGGACGAGGACGCCGCCCGAAGGGCCACCCTGCGCGGGCTTCTGAGGTTTCGCACGGAGGGCCATGCCGTGGACCTCGACGATGTCGAGCCAGCTGCTGAGATCGTTCGCCGCTTCGCCACCGGCGCAATGAGCCTGGGCTCCATCTCGCCCGAGGCGCACGAGACCCTCGCCGTGGCCATGAACCGCATCGGCGCCAAGTCGAACACCGGTGAGGGCGGCGAGGACCCTCGCCGCTGGGCGCCCGACCCCAACGGCGACCGCCGGCGCTCGGCCATCAAGCAGGTGGCGTCCGCCCGCTTCGGTGTCACCGTCGGCTACCTGGTGGAGGCCGACGACCTCCAGATCAAGATCTCGCAGGGCTCGAAGCCGGGCGAGGGAGGCCAGCTCCCCGGGCACAAGGTGAGCGAGTACATCGCACGCCTGCGGCACTCCACACCGGGAGTTGAGCTGATCTCCCCTCCGCCCCACCACGACATCTACTCCATCGAGGATCTCAAGCAGCTCATCTATGACCTTCGCGGCGTCAACCCCTCGGCCCGGGTCTCGGTGAAGCTGGCCTCTGAGGTCGGCGTGGGCACGGTGGCCGCGGGCGTGGCCAAAGCCAAGGCCGACCACGTCACGATCTCCGGTCACGACGGCGGCACGGGCGCGAGCCCATGGTCGTCCATCAAGCACGCCGGCACGCCCTGGGAGCTGGGACTGGCGGAGACGCAGCAGACCCTGGTACTGAATCGGCTGCGCAGCCGCATCGCCGTGCAGGTCGACGGGCAGTTGAAGACCGGGCGCGATGTCGTCGTCGGCGCCATGCTGGGCGCGGACGAGTTCGGTTTCGCCACCGCACCCCTGGTCGCCTCGGGTTGCATCATGATGCGCAAATGCCATCTGAATACCTGCCCGGTCGGCGTGGCAACCCAGGATCCGGAGCTGCGCAAGAAGTTCACCGGCAAGCCCGAGCACGTGGTCAATTTCCTGTTCTTCGTCGCCGAGGAAGCACGCGAGTTGATGGCGCGTCTCGGCATCCGGCGGCTGGACGATCTCATCGGCCGCACCGATCTGCTGGACATGAAACGCGGCATCGAGCACTGGAAGGCGTGCGGGCTCGATTTCACCCGCGTTTTCCACCGTCCCGAGATGCCGGCCGATGTGTCGCGGCGGCGCTGCGAAGGCCAGGACCACGGGCTCGACAAGGCGCTCGACAACCGCCTGATCGAGCTCGCGCAAGCGGCGCTGGAAGGCCGCCAGGCGATCTCGATCGAGATGCCGATCCGCAATACCAACCGCACCGTCGGTACCATGCTCTCGGGCGAGATCGCACGCCGCTTCGGCCACGAGGGCCTGCCCCCCGAGCGCAACATTCGCGTGCGCTTTGCCGGCTCGGCCGGGCAAAGCTTCGGCGCGTTCCTCGCCAGGGGCGTGACGATGGAGCTGATCGGCGACACCAACGACTATTGCGGTAAAGGCTTGTCGGGCGGCAAGATCGTCGTCCAGCCTTCGCCCAAGTTCCGCGGCGAGGCCTCGCAGAACATCATCACGGGCAACGTCGTGCTTTACGGCGCGATCTGCGGCGAGGCGTACTTCCGCGGCGTGGCCGGGGAACGCTTCGCGGTGCGCAACTCCGGCGCCCTGGCGGTGGTCGAGGGCATCGGCGATCACGGCTGCGAATACATGACCGGCGGCACGGTGGTCGTGCTCGGCACAACCGGGCGCAATTTCGCCGCGGGCATGAGCGGCGGGGTCGCGTATGTGTTCGATCCGGACGGCACGTTCCAGAGCCGCTGCAACACCGCCATGGTGGCGCTCGAGCCGGTGCTGTCGCAAACCGAGCAGGAAGCGAAGCTTCCGCGCCATCTCTGGCATCTGGATGCAACCGACGAGACCATCCTGCGCGCGTTGGTCGACAAACATGCCAGGCTCACCGGCAGCAATCGCGCCGGCCTCATGCTGGAGAACTGGGCCGAGGCGCGCAGCCAATTCATCAAGGTGTTCCCGCACGAGTATCGGCGCGCGCTGACCGAGGCTGCGGACCGCAACCGCAAGCTTGCGGCTTGATCCATCCATCGTGGTCGCGGCGTGCTCTTTGGCGTCGCGCGCACTAAATACGGTGTTGCAAACAGCAGGACAGGCATGGGCAAAGTAACGGGATTCCTCGAGTACCAGCGGCTGCACGAAGCCGCCGAAGCGCCGACCGAGCGCGTGCAGCATTGGCGCGAGTTCGTCGATCGCCTCAGCGACGAACAAGCGGGCGTTCAAGGTGCACGCTGCATGGACTGCGGCACGCCGTTTTGCATGAGCGGCTGCCCGGTGGACAACATCATCCCGGACTGGAATGACCTGGTGTATCGGGACGAATGGCGCGCGGCGCTGGAGAGCCTGCACTCCACCAACAATTTTCCCGAATTCACGGGCCGGGTATGTCCGGCGCCTTGCGAGGAAGCCTGTACGCTGCGCATCAACAACGACCCGGTCGGCATCAAGTCGATCGAGCACGCCATCATCGACAAGGGCTGGGAGAGCGGCTGGGTGACGCCGCAGCCACCGGCGCAGCGCACCGGCAAGCGCGTCGCCGTGATCGGCTCCGGGCCGGCGGGGCTCGCCTGCGCGCAGCAGCTCGCTCGCGCAGGCCATGACACCGTCGTGTTCGAGAAGAACGATCGCATCGGCGGGCTGCTCCGCTACGGCATCCCGGATTTCAAGATGGAGAAGTCGCACATCGACCGGCGCCTGGCACAGATGAGCGCCGAGGGCGTTCAATTCCGCGTGAACGCTGCGGTCGGCGGTCTTGCCCCGATCGCCGGAAACGACACACCCACCGTGGTGGCGCCCAAGACGCTCCTGGTCGAGTTCGACGCGGTCGTGCTGGCCGGCGGGGCCGAGCAGCCGCGCGATCTGCCGGTGCCGGGCCGGCAGCTCGATGGCATCCATTTCGCCATGGAATTCCTGCCGCTGCAGAACCGGCGCGTGGCCGGCGACGAGGGCGTGCGCGAGCTGGTCGCAACCGGCAAGCACGTGATCGTCATCGGCGGCGGTGACACCGGCTCGGACTGCGTCGGCACCTCCAACCGCCAGGGCGCGCTTTCGGTCACGCAGTTCGAGCTGCTACCCGTTCCGCCGTCGCCCGCGAACAATCCGGTCTGGCCTTACTGGCCCATTCGATTGCGCTCTTCCTCGTCGCACGAGGAAGGCTGCGAGCGCGATTGGGCGGTGAGCACCAAGCGCTTCGAAGGCGCCAACGGGCGCGTGAGCAAGCTGGTCGCCGTGCGCGTGCATTGGGAGAAAAATCCGGACACGGGCCAGATGCGGATGGTGGAAGTGCCCGGAAGCGAATTCGAGCTGCGCGCCGATCTCGTGCTGCTCGCCATGGGCTTCGTCGGGCCGGTCGCGCGCCTGCTCGATGCCTTCGGGGTCGAACGCGATGCACGCGGCAATGCGCGCGCGGATACCGAGGGTGCGGCGAGCTACGTGACCTCGGCGCCGAAGGTGTTCGCCGCCGGCGATCTGCGCCGCGGCCAGTCGCTGGTCGTGTGGGCCATTCGCGAAGGCCGCCAATGCGCCCGCGCGGTGGACGAGCTCCTCATGGGCCGCTCGAGCCTGCCGCGCTAGCCGCTCGCAACCGAGCCCCGGTGGAAGCGGCTACGGCGAGCGCGGGCAGCGTAGCCATGACACGACCTCGCAACGATACGTTTTTGCGCGCTCTGCTGCGGGAGCCCGTGGCCTACACGCCGATCTGGATCATGCGCCAGGCCGGCCGCTATCTACCGGAATACAACCAGACGCGCGCCCGCGCGGGCAGCTTCCTCGATTTGTGCCGCGATCCCGATCTCGCAACCGAGGTAACGCTGCAGCCCCTGACCCGGTACGCGCTCGACGCGGCGATCGTGTTCTCCGACATCCTGACGGTGCCCGATGCCATGGGCCTCGGCCTGTATTTCGTCGAGGGCGAGGGTCCCCGGTTTCAACGCCCGCTGCGCGCAGAGTGGGAGATCCGAAATCTCACCGCGCCCGATCCGGCGGTCCATCTGCGCTACGTGCTCGATACGGTGGCCCAGGTGCGCAAGACCCTGGGCGGCGACGTGCCGCTGATCGGATTCTCCGGCAGCCCGTTCACGCTCGCCTGCTACATGGTCGAAGGCCGTGCCGGAACGGATTTCGCGACGCTCAAGAACATGCTCTATCGTGAGCCGTCGCTGCTGCACGCGATCCTCGCCGTAAATGCCCAGGCGGTCAGCGCGTATCTCAACGCCCAGATCGAGCATGGCGCCCAGGCCATCATGCTGTTCGATACCTGGGGCGGGATTCTGACTGCGTCGGCCTACGAGGAGTTCTCGCTCGGTTACATGCGCCAGGTCCTGTCGGCGCTGCACCGGGAGTATGGCGGTGAGCGCATTCCGTCCATCGTCTTCACCAAGGGTGGCAGCCTATGGCTGGAGCGAATCGCAGCCTCGGGATGCGACGCGGTGGGATTGGACTGGAGCATCGACATCGGCGCTGCGCGAGCGCGCATCGGAGCGGAGGTTGCCCTGCAGGGCAACCT
>JBOIEI010000288.1:0-3716 GCA_050741055.1 Burkholderiales bacterium
GGTGGCGCGCGACCTGCCGCAGGCCTTGCACTGGTTGCGGCGCGCGGCCGAGCGCGGTCATGTGGCGGCACAGCGCATTGTCGGTTTGATGTACTTCGACGGCGAAGGAACCGCCCGCGACGCCGACGCCGGCCTCACCTGGCTCACCATCGCGGCCGAGAACGGGGAAGAAGGTGCGCAGCAAGCCTTGCAGGCCATCGGTGGCAAGGTCTCGGAGCAGCAGCGCAGCGAAGCGCGCTCGCGGGCACTCGAATGGATCAGGACGCACCCGGCGCGCTGAGCGGTCGTTCACGCAGCCCGCGCGATGCCTGGTCGAGCGCGACCAATCGTAGCCGTGCGATCGACGGCGGAAGCGACCCAGGATCGTCCGCCGCGGCTGTGGCAGGCTTGCAATGCATCGGCCTGCGGCGAATCGACGTCATGCCGGCGAGCTGGACCCGCTTCGGTCGCCTGTCGAGCCTGTCGCAGGCTGATCGGCGGCGTGCGCCGCCTCAGATCTTCGGCAGCGTGACGCCGCGCTGGCCCTGGTACTTGCCGCCGCGGTCGCGATAGGAGGTCTCGCACACGTCGTCGGCCGCCGCTTCCAGGAACACGACCTGCGCAACCCCTTCGTTGGCGTAGATCTTGGCCGGCAGCGGCGTGGTGTTGGAGAACTCCAGCGTCACATGGCCTTCCCACTCGGGCTCCAGGGGCGTGACGTTGACGATGATGCCGCAACGGGCATAGGTCGACTTGCCCAGGCACAGGACCAGGACGTTACGCGGAATGCGGAAGTACTCGACCGTGCGTGCCAGGGCGAAGGAGTTCGGCGGGATGATGCAATGATCGCCGCGCACGTCGACGAAGGACTTCTCGTCGAACGCCTTGGGGTCGACGATGGTGCTGTTGAGGTTGGTGAAGAGCTTGAATTCGTTCGAGCAGCGCAGGTCGTAGCCGTAGCTCGAGGTGCCGTAGGAGACGATGCGCTGGCCGTCGACCTGCTTGACCTGACCCGGCTCGAACGGCTCGATCATGCCGTGGGACTCGGCCATGCAGCGGATCCAGCGGTCGGATTTGATGCTCATCGACTCCCCTACATGGCTGCGCACTGCTCGGGCGCTGACGTCATGTGTTCTGGACCACGATCTTCGGAAACGCCGCAGAGTGATCCTGTTGCCGGTCCGCGATGCGGATCGCCACGCGGCGCGCGATCTGGCGGTAGATCGCCGCGGCACGCGAGTCCGGCGCGGCGACGACGGTGGGCTGACCGGAATCGGCCTGCTCCCGGATGCCGATGTCGAGCGGCACCTGACCCAGGACCTCGACCTTGTAGTCCTGCGCCATGCGCTCGGCCCCACCTTCGCCGAAGATGTGCGATTCGTGCCCGCAATTCGGGCAGATGTGCGCGCTCATGTTCTCTACGATGCCGAGGATCGGGATGTTCACCTTCTCGAACATCTTGAGCCCCTTGCGGGCATCGAGCAGCGCGATGTCCTGCGGCGTGGTCACGATAACCGCGCCGGTCACCGGCACGCGCTGCGCGAGCGTCAGCTGAATGTCGCCCGTACCCGGCGGCAGGTCGACCACGAGGTAGTCGATCTCACGCCAGCGGGTCTCGTTCAGCAACTGTTCCAGGGCCTGCGTGACCATCGGCCCGCGCCACACCATCGGCGTCTCGGTATCGATCAGGAAACCGATCGACATCGCCTGCACGCCGTGGCCGACCATCGGCTCGATCGACTTGCCGTCGCGCGACTCCGGCCGCCCGCGGATGCCGAGCATGGTCGGTTGCGACGGACCGTAGATATCCGCGTCCAGCACCCCGACCGAAGCGCCTTCGGCCGCGAGCCCCAGCGCGAGGTTCACCGCCACCGTGCTTTTGCCGACGCCGCCCTTGCCCGAGGCAACCGCGACGATGTTCTTCACATTAGGGACCAGCTTCACCCCACGCTGTACCGAGTGCGCCACCACCTTGCTCGTCACGGTTACGGCGACACTGCCCACGCCGGGCAGCGCGCGCACCGCGTCGGCAACCGACTGGCGCACGCTCTCGGTGACCGTCCTGGCCGGATAGCCCAGAACGATTTCGATGTTGACGGCGTCGCCCTCGATCCGGATGTCCTTCACCATCTTGCCGGCAACGAAACTTGCACCCGTATCCGGGTTGATGACATGGTCGAGTGCGGACTCGACTTGATCGCGGTTAATGGTCACGGCATTGAGCTCCGACTGGGCGAATCGATTCTAGCAAGAAACGCGACCGCGCTCTCGCTGTGCAGCACGGTGGCAACGCACTTCACGGTGGCAACGCACTTCATGGATATGCAGTTCAATGGCAACACACTTCACTTGCTGTGCAGACGGTATAGCGACGCACTCCATTACCGTTGCAGCACCCACCAAGCCCGAACGGGCGCTTGCCACCGCGGCCGGAAGCAAGCGCGATCCGGCTAGAATGCCCTATTTGAATCGGTGCCTTCGATGCCGCGCACAATCCTGGTCACGTCCGCGCTGCCGTACGCAAACGGCGCGATCCACCTCGGACACCTGATCGAGTACATCCAGACCGATATCTGGGTGCGCTTCCAGCGCATGCAAGGCGCCGAGGTGATCTATGTCTGCGCCGACGACACCCATGGCACCCCGATCATGCTGCGGGCGGAAGCCGAAGGCGTCACCCCCGAGGCGTTGATAACGCGTGTCTACGGCGAGCACACGCGCGATTTCGCCGGCTTCCTGGTGAGCTTCGACAACTACCACACGACCAACTCGCCGGAAAACCGCGCTTACTGCGAGGAGATCTATCTGCGCCTGAAGGACGGCGGCCTGATCGACGTGCGCTCGGTCGAACAGTTCTTCGATCCGGTCAAGTCGATGTTCCTGCCCGATCGCTACATCAAGGGCGAGTGCCCCAAGTGCGGGGCGAAGGACCAGTACGGCGATTCGTGCGAAGTCTGCGGCTCCACCTACAGTCCCACCGATCTGAAGAACCCGTACTCGGTCGTCTCCGGCGCCGCGCCGGTGCGCAAAGCTTCCGAGCACCATTTCTTCAGGCTCTCGCACCCGCGGTGCGAGGCGTTCCTGCGCGACTGGACGCAAGGCGGCGAGCACCTGCAGCCCGAAGCCGGCAACAAGATGAAGGAATGGTTGGGCGAGCCGGGCGACAACAAGCTCGCCGACTGGGATATCTCGCGCGACCCGCCCTACTTCGGCTTCGAGATCCCCGGCACCGACGGAGCCAAGTTCTTCTATGTCTGGCTCGATGCGCCGGTCGGCTATTTCGCGAGCTTGCGCAACTATTGCGACCGTATCGGCAAATCACAGGCCGATATCGACGCGTTCCTGCGCCCCGGCGCCACGACCGAGCTGGTGCACTTCATCGGCAAGGACATCCTCTACTTCCATGCCTTGTTCTGGCCCGCAATGCTCGAACACGCCGGCTACCGTACGCCGAGCAAGGTTTTCGCCCACGGCTTTCTCACCGTGAACGGCGAGAAGATGTCCAAGTCGCGCGGCACGTTCATCACCGCGCAGAGCTATCTGGACCTCGGCCTCAATCCCGAATGGCTGCGCTACTACTATGCCGCCAAGCTCGGGCCCACGATGGAGGACATCGATCTGAATCTCGATGACTTCGTCGCGCGCGTCAACAGCGATCTGGTCGGCAAGTACGTCAATATCGCCAGCCGCTGCGCTGGGTTCATTTCGAAGCGGTTCGACGGCAAACTGGTCGCACC
>JBOIEI010000289.1:0-1582 GCA_050741055.1 Burkholderiales bacterium
CCGTACTTGCGTGCCGCCGAGCGCAGGAAGTCGTACACCTCGGCGTTCTCCGCGAGCGACTCGGCGAGGTCGCGCATGCCTTCGTTGCGCGCCTGGATCAGATGATCGCAATGGATGGAGGTGGGAACGGCGACGCGCCCACGCCCGGTCTGCATGAACTGCAGCAGGCCGCTCTGGCCGAGCACGTCCTGGAACGCCACGCGATCGGGTCGCAGCGCGAGATAGGTCTTCCCCGGCACGAGCGTCTGCCCGGCCGGATCGTCGAGGTGGCCGAACAGGATCTTCTCGGCCAAAGTGAACGGCCGCCGCAAACGGCCGCGAACGATTGCACCGTTGCGTGCCAGGTTCTCGTACACCCGCGCAGCCATCTGCGTCGTTGCTTCGATCGTCACGATGCCACCTCCAAGGGTGCTGGCGCTTGCTCTTGACTCGAGATGACGACAGCGTATACAAAAATCACAGGAATGGTTCGACTACAATGGAGTAGCATCGGGAATATGTTGGAAGGCATTGACGCCCTGATCGCGCTGGAGCGGTTCGGCACCGTGAGCGAAGCCGCGGTGAGGTTGCGCCTCACGCAGTCCGCCATCAGCAAGCGCATCCAGACGCTGCAGCGAACGGTGGGTGTGCGGCTGGTCGAGCGCGACGGCCGCCGGGTGCGTTTGACCGCGCACGCGATCGATCTGCTGGAGCGCGCGCGCCCCCTGGTCGCCGACCTGCGCGCGCTGACCGGCCCCGTGCCGGGCGAAGCCGCCTCGCATTTTTCTCTCGCGCTGGCCGATTCGATCGCATCATCGTGGGGGCCCGCAATCATCGGCCGCGCGCTCGAGTCGCTCGCCGGCATCAGCGTGCGTCTGCATGCGCATCGCAGCGTGCTGCTGATCGAGAACGTCCGCCTCGGCCGCTACCACATCGGGCTCAGCACCGACGCGCCGGCAGCGAAGGATCTCATCCACTATCCCGTCGTCGACGAACCGATGGTGCTGGTCAGTTCGGAAGCGCGCCCGATGGCGACGCGTGCGGAAGCGCGCCCAATGGCGACGCGGGCGACGACGCGGGCGAAAGCGGCCCGGCAGCGGCCGCTCATCTCGATCGAGCCGAGCTCGGCCACCTGGCGCGCGATCGAGCCGCAACTTCGGCGCCATCAGCCGCAGCTGCTGGCGCGCCCGCTGCTGCCGGTGGAAACGTTCAGCGCCACAGTGCAGATGGTGAAGGCAGGGTTCGGCGACGGCCTCGTGCCGCTCGGCATCGCGCTCGAGATGCATCTGGATCGCCGCTGCTACCGCGAGGTCGAGGGGGTGAACCGGCACATCGCGCTCGTGACGCGCAAGACCGTGAACCAGCTGGCCGCTTTCCAGCGCCTGCGCGAGGCCTTGGTGAACGAAGCGGTTCGCTATTTTTCCGGGAAGGAAGCTGCGCGACCGGCGCGCTAGTTCGCGGGCGTGACTTGCGCCCCCACGCGCTCGACGATCAGCCGGTAGTGCTCCGGGCGCCGGTGAGCGGCGAAGTCGAACATGGTGCGCTTGAGGTTCTGCGCCAGATCGATGTCGCAGTTGAAGCAGATGACTTCGTCGTCTTCGGT
>JBOIEI010000290.1:0-5016 GCA_050741055.1 Burkholderiales bacterium
AGCTGGCAGCGCGCGAGCGGCGTCATGCCGGGATCGGTCACGACGTAGGCTTCGAAGTAGAGCACGCGCTCGATGTCGCGCAGCGTCATGTCGAGCACCATCCCCAGGCGCGAGGGCAGCGACTTGAGGAACCAGATGTGCGCGGTGGGGCTTGCGAGCTCGATGTGACCCATGCGCTCGCGCCGCACCTTCGACAGCGTCACCTCGACGCCGCATTTCTCGCAGATGACGCCGCGGTGCTTGAGGCGCTTGTACTTGCCGCACAGGCACTCGTAGTCCTTCACCGGGCCGAAGATCTTCGCGCAGAAGAGCCCATCGCGCTCCGGCTTGAAGGTGCGGTAGTTGATGGTTTCGGGTTTCTTGACTTCGCCGTAGGACCAGGAACGGATCTTCTCCGGCGACGCGATGCCGATGCGGATGGCGTCGAATTCCTCTTCCTGCGTGACTTGCTTGAACAGATCCAGAAGCGCCTTCATGTTTCCTCCGGTACGGGGAACCTGGGGTTTCGCGTGTGCGTAAAGCGGGCCTAGAAGCGGCTGCCGACTTCGAGGTCGATATCGATGCCGAGCGAGCGGATCTCCTTCACCAGCACGTTGAACGATTCCGGCATGCCGGCCTCGATCTTGTGCTCGCCCTTGACGATCGACTCGTACACCTTGCGCCGGCCTTCCGTGTCGTCGGACTTGACGGTCAGCATCTCCTGCAGCGTATAGGCCGCGCCGTACGCTTCGAGCGCCCACACCTCCATCTCGCCGAAGCGCTGGCCGCCGAACTGCGCCTTGCCGCCCAGCGGCTGCTGGGTCACGAGGCTGTACGGCCCGGTGGAACGCGCGTGCATCTTGTCGTCGACCAGGTGGTGCAGCTTCAGCATGTGCATGTAGCCGACGGTGACCGGCCGGTCGAAAGCTTCGCCGGTGCGTCCGTCGTGGAGCGCGATCTGGCCGCTGCGCGGCAGGCCCGCCAGCTCCAGCATGTCCTTGATCTCGTCCTCGGTCGCGCCGTCGAACACCGGCGTGGCGAAGGGAACGCCTTGCCGCAAATTGCGCGCGAGCTGCACGACCTCGTCGTCGGAGAGATCCTGCAAGCGCTCGGCCCGTCCGCTGGAGTTGTAGATCTTCTCCAGAGTCTTGCGCAGCTCGTTGCCGGCGGCCTGCGCCTCCAACATCTTGCCGATGCGAAGCCCCAGGCCCTTGGCGGCCCAGCCCAGGTGCGTTTCCAGAATCTGGCCGACGTTCATCCGCGACGGCACGCCCAGCGGATTCAGCACGATGTCGAGCGGCGTGCCGTCCTGCATGTAGGGCATGTCCTCGACCGGCACGATCTTGGAGATGACGCCCTTGTTGCCGTGCCGGCCCGCCATCTTGTCGCCCGGCTGCAGGCGGCGCTTGACCGCAAGATAGACCTTCACCATCTTCTGCACGCCCGGCGGCAACTCGTCGCCGCTGGTGAGCTTTTTCTTCTTCTCCTCGAACATGCGGTCGAATTTCTCGCGCGTGGCGACGATGCTCTCGTGCAACTGTTCGAGCTGCTTCGCCGCGTCGTCCGCCACCAGCCGGATGTCGAACCACTGGTTGCGCTCGAGCTCCTGCAGATAGCTCTTGGCGATCTTGGTGCCCTTGGCGAGCTTCTTCGGCCCGCCGTTGGCGGCCTTGCCGATGAGCAGTCGCTCGGCGCGTCCGAAGGCGTCGTCCTCGACGATGCGCAGCTGATCGGTCAGGTCCTTGCGGTAGCGCTTCAACTCGTCGTCGATGATCTGCTGGGCGCGCTTGTCGCGCTCGATGCCCTCGCGGGTGAAGACCTGGACGTCGATCACCGTACCCGACATGCCCGAAGGCACGCGCAGCGAGGTGTCCTTCACGTCGGAAGCCTTCTCGCCGAAGATCGCGCGCAGCAGCTTCTCTTCCGGCGTGAGCTGGGTTTCACCCTTGGGCGTGACCTTGCCCACCAGCACGTCGCCGGCCTCGACTTCGGCGCCGATGTAGATGATGCCGGACTCGTCCAGGCTCGCCAGCATGTTCTCCGACAGGTTGGAGATGTCGCGGGTGATCTCCTCGGGCCCGAGCTTGGTGTCGCGCGCGACCACCGAGAGCTCCTCGATGTGGATCGAGGTGAAGCGCTCGTCGGCCACCACGCGCTCCGAGATCAGGATCGAATCCTCGAAGTTGAACCCGTTCCAGGGCATGAATGCGACCAGCATGTTCTGGCCGAGCGCCAGCTCGCCGGTGTCGGTGGAAGCGCCGTCGGCCACCACGTCGCCGTGCGCGATCACATCGCCCCGGCGCACCAGCGGACGCTGGTTGATGTTGGTGTTCTGGTTCGAGCGCGTGTACTTGACCAGGTTGTAGATGTCGACGCCGACCTCGCCCGCGAAGGTCTCCTCGTCGTTCACCCGCACCACGATCCGGCTCGCGTCCACGTAGTCGACCACGCCGCCGCGATGCGCCTGCACCGCGGTACCCGAGTCGACCGCGACCGTGCGCTCCAGGCCCGTGCCGACCAGCGGCTTCTCCGCCCGCAGGCAGGGAACGGCCTGGCGCTGCATGTTCGATCCCATGAGCGCGCGGTTGGCGTCGTCGTGCTCGAGGAACGGGATGAGGGAAGCCGCCACCGACACGATCTGCGAGGGCGCCACGTCCATGTACTGAATCTTGTCGGATTGAGAGAGCTCGAACTCGTTCTTGTGCCGGCAGGACACCAGCTCGTCGACGAAGCGGCTGCCCTTGTCCAGGGCCGCGTTCGCCTGCGCGATCACGTACTGGCCTTCCTCGATCGCCGACAGGAAGTGGATCTCGTTGCTCACGACACCGTCGACCACCTTGCGATAAGGCGTTTCGAGGAAGCCGAACTCGTTGGTGCGCGCATAGAGCGCGAGCGAATTGATGAGGCCGATGTTCGGGCCTTCCGGCGTCTCGATCGGGCATACCCGGCCGTAATGGGTGGGGTGTACGTCGCGCACTTCGAAGCCCGCGCGCTCGCGCGTGAGCCCGCCCGGCCCGAGCGCCGATACGCGCCGCTTGTGTGTGATCTCCGACAGCGGATTGGTCTGGTCCATGAACTGCGACAGCTGGCTCGAGCCGAAGAACTCGCGAATCGCCGCCGACACGGGCTTGGCGTTGATCAGGTCGTGCGGCATCAGGTTCTCGCTCTCGGCCTGCGACAGGCGCTCCTTCACGGCGCGCTCGACGCGTACCAGCCCCGCACGGAACTGGTTTTCCGCCAGCTCCCCGACCGAGCGCACCCGGCGGTTACCCAGGTGGTCGATGTCGTCGATCTCGCCTTTGCCGTTGCGCAGATCGACCAGGATCCTGATGACCGCGACGATGTCCTCGTTGGACAGCGTTCCCTGCCCGGTCAGCTCTTCACGGCCGACACGGCGGTTGAACTTCATGCGCCCGACGGGCGAAAGATCGTAGCGCTCCTCGGCGAAGAACAGCCCCCGGAAAAGCGTCTTTACCGCTTCTTCCGTGGGCGGCTCGCCCGGTCGCATCATGCGGTAGATCGCCACCTGCGCCGCCAGCTGGTCGGGCGTCTCGTCCATGCGCAAGGTGTTGGCAATGTACGGGCCCTGGTCCAGATCGTTGGTGTAGATCGTCTCGAACCGCTCGATCCCGGCCGCGCGCAGCTTCGCCAGCAGCTGGTCGGTGATCTCCTCGTTGGCCTTGCCGACGATCTCGCCGGTATCGGTGTCGACGATGTTCTTCGCCAGCACTCGCCCGAGGATGAATTCGTCGGGCACGGCTACGCGATTGATGCCGGCCGCCTCCATCTCGCGCACGTGTTTGACGGTGATGCGCTTGTCCTTCTGGACGATCGGCTTGCCCTGCTTGTTGAGAATGTCGAAGCGCGCGATGTCGCCCCGCATGCGCTCGGGATGCAGCTCGAATTCGATGGCCTGCTCGTTCAGCGTGAAGGTGTCGAAGACGAAGAATTCGGCCAGGATCTGCTCCAGGCTCATGCCGAGCGCCCTCAGCAGGATCGTGACCGGCATCTTGCGGCGCCGATCCACCCGGAAATACAGGTAGTCCTTGGGGTCGAACTCGAAGTCGAGCCAGGACCCCCGGTAAGGGATGACCCGGGCCGAGAACAGGAGCTTGCCCGAGGAGTGCGTCTTGCCGCGGTCGTGCTCGAAGAATACGCCCGGCGAGCGGTGCAACTGGGAGACGATGACGCGCTCGGTGCCGTTGATCACGAACGAGCCCGTGGGCGTCATGAGCGGGATCTCGCCCATGTACACTTCCTGCTCCTTCGACTCCTTGACCGGGTGTCGATCACGCCCATCGGGCTGGCGTGCCTTCGGCGCTTCCCGGTCGCGGATCGTGAGCCGCACCTTGGCCCGCAAGGGTGCGGCGTAGGTGAGCCCGCGCTGCTGACATTCCTTCACGTCGAAGGGCGGGATGCCGAGCGTGTAGCTGACGAAGTTGAGCTCGGCCGTTCCGGAGTGGCTCTCGATCGGGTAGATCGATTCGAAAGCCGCCTGCAAGCCGATGGTGCGCCGTGTCTCGGGCGCGGTTTCGGCCTGCAGGAAGGTCGCATACGACTCGAGCTGGGTCGCCAGCAGGTAAGGCACCGGCAGCACGTTGGCGCGCTTGGCAAAGCTCTTGCGTATGCGTTTCTTTTCGGTGAACGAATAACTCATGGTCACTCCGTGGCACGAGGCTCGGAGCCGGGCCGGGCGGGCTGCCCGCGGCTCCCATCATCCTGCAACACCCGACGGCTGGGCACTGCGGGGTCTTTATTGCATCAACCAGACGGCTCCGGCGGGCCGGTCCGGTCCGCCGGAAAACCGCATTACTTCATCTCCGCGAGGGCACCCGCCTCGGTCAGCTGCTTCATGATGTTCTCGGCGTCGGCCTTGGAAACACCCTCCTTGACCGGCTTGGGAGCACCATCCACCAAGTCCTTCGCCTCCTTCAGGCCAAGCCCGGTGAGGGCGCGTACGACCTTGATGGTGTTGACTTTGTTCTCACCGGCCTTGGTGAGAACGACCGTGAACTCGGTCTGCTCTTCGGCAGGCGC
>JBOIEI010000291.1:0-1782 GCA_050741055.1 Burkholderiales bacterium
CGGCCGCATCACTTCTGCATGCCGGTGCTGAAGCGCGAGATCCATCGGCAGGCGCTGGTGCAAGCCGCGCTATCGGGGGATGCCAAGTTTTTTCTCGGCACCGACAGCGCGCCGCACGCCCGCCCGACCAAGGAATGCGCATGCGGCTGCGCCGGCGTGTACACCGCGCACGCGGCGATCGAGCTCTATGCCGAAGTGTTCGCCGCCAATGATGCGCTGGACCGACTGGAGCCGTTCGCTGCGATCAACGGCGCAGCCTTCTACGGCCTGCCGCGCAACACCGGCTCGATCACGCTCACCCGCACGCCTTGGCGCGTACCATCGGAAGTGCATTTCGGAGACGAGTCGCTGGTGCCATTCCGGGCCGACACCGAGATCGCCTGGCGCGTTTCATCCCAGGCATGACGAACGACGCCCTGAAGCGCTTCATCGGCCAGCTTCCCGCGAGCGATTTGTGGATTTTCGGTTACGGCTCGCTCATGTGGAATCCCGGATTTCGCTTCGTGCGCAAGCACCCGGCGCGGCTGTTCGGGTTTCATCGCGCGCTGTGCATCCACTCGACCGATCACCGTGGTACGCGCGATCAGCCCGGGCTCGTCATGGGACTAGCGCCCGGCGGCTCGTGCCACGGCATCGCGTTCAGGGTTTCGCAGCGGCGAGTCGTCGCGACGCTGCGTGCGCTATGGCAACGGGAACTATGTGAGGAGCTCTACTCCCCGCGCATGGTCGAAATCCGGACGGACTCTCAGCGCCTGTGCGCGCTCGCCTTCGTGGTAGCGCGCGATCACGCGCGCTACGCAGGCCGCTTGACGCCCCAAGACATTGCCTGCCGCGTCGCTGCTTGCCGCGGCGTGCGCGGTTCGAACATCGAGTACTTGTCGAACACCGTGGCGCACTTGCGGTCGATGGGCGTGCGCGACCGTCGTCTGGCCGAGGTGATGATCGCCGTTGGCGCGCTCGATGCGGCGCGGGACGGACGGCAGCGTGCTCGCGCGCGAAGCGCTACGGTGTAAAGCAACTCTTGCGCGCGGATCACAGCGGCAGCTTCGACTGCAGCGCGGTTTCGGCTGCAATGCGCCGCAGATCGGCGACCGTGTCGGCGGCGAGCTGCAAGCCTTCGGCTCGGTTGCGCAGGTCGTTGCGTGCTTCCATCTCGCCGGGATAGAAGATCTCGTCGCAGCCCTGCGCCAGCGGTACCGACTTGATCTCCGCGATGAATGCTTCCATGCGCGCGTGAAATTCTGCCAGCGGCTGCAGCACCTTGATGTCGATCGCGATCATGAAGTGGCCGCAGTTGCTCTTCTCCGCGGTCTTGTACGGACTGTGCACCGCCGACAGGAACCCGCTCCCGGTCAGTACGCCCGAGAGCAGATCGACGATTACGGCAATGGCATAGCCCTTATGCTCGGCCATCGGCAGGATGATGCCGTCGATCGCTTCCTGCGGGTCCGTGGTCGGCTCGCCAGCCGCATTGATGGCCCAGCCGAGCGGGATAGGCAGGCGCTTGTTGCGCGCGAGATAGATCTTGCCGCGTGCGACGCCCGTGTTCGCCATGTCCATGACGAGCGGCGCATGCTTTCCCGCCGGCGCCGCGACCGACCAGGGATTGGTGCCGATGATCTTTTTTCGGCCGCCCCACGGCGCCATCGCCGGTCCGCCGTTGCTGGTGAGCAGCATCACGCAGTCCTCGCGCGCACCCGTGAGCGTGTAGTACATGCAGGTGCCGAAGTGGTTCGAGTTGCGCACGCCCACCACGCCGACGCCGTGCTCTTTCGCGCGGCG
>JBOIEI010000292.1:0-3586 GCA_050741055.1 Burkholderiales bacterium
CCGTGAAGGTGGGAGTTCAGACTCCATAATCCTCGACTCCCGATCGAACGAGAGCGAGCGTCGTCGATCGCACGCAAACGTAAAGTCCGCAGGCTCAGTCAACGATCGTCTGCGACTGCTCGCGCAGGTACTGCTGCAGATAATAGAACGAACCCGCCGACTTGCCGGTGGAGCCGGAGCCTTTCCAGCCACCGAACGGCTGGTAGCCGGGCCAGGCGCCGGTGGTCGCGCCTTGCGGGCGGTTGCAGTAGGTGACGCCGGCTTCGATGCGCTCGAGGAACCATTCGATCTCCTCGCGCGCGCCGTAGAATCCGGCCGTCAGTCCGAAATTCGAGCCGTTGGCCGCCTCCATCGCTTCCTCCAGCCCGCCGACGGGCGACATGAGCACGATGGGCAGGAACAGCTCCTGCGACCACAGGCGATGCTCGAGGCGCAACTGCGCCACGGTGGGCTCGCAGAAGTAGCCGCGCACCAGGGCGCTCTCGGTCGAGGTGCGCCCGCCGCACAGGAGCTGGCCGTCGTTCTCCAGCTCGGCGGCGATGCGCATGAAGCGCTCATACGCCGAGCGATCGATCACCGGCCCCAGCCAGTTGTCGCGCGCGGTCGGGTCGCCGATGCGCAGCGCCCGCGTTTGCGCGACGATCCGGTCCGCGAGCTGATCGGCCACCACGCGATCGACCAGCACGCGCGAGCACGCCGAGCACTTCTGTCCCTGCAGTCCGAATGCCGAGCGCACGATGCCGAGTGCGGCACGGTCGAGATCGGCATTGCGGCTCACGATCGCGGCGTTCCTTCCGCCCATCTCGGCGATGCACGGGCGCGGATGCGGGTGGGCGGCGAAGGTGCGGAAGATCTGCATGCCCGCTTCATACGAGCCGGTGAAGGTGATCCCGGCGATGTCGGGATGGCGCACCAGCGGATCGCCCACGCGCGCCGCGCTGCCGGTGAGATAGTTGAATACGCCCGCAGGGAGGCCCGCCGCTCGCAGGCATTGCGCCAGCAGCCATCCGCTCCACGGTGTGGCGCTGGCCGCCTTGTAGACGACGCTGTTGCCCGCGATCAAGGCCGCGGCTGCCGGTCCGCCAGCCAGGGCGAACGGAAAATTGAACGGCGCGATCACCGCCCACACGCCATACGGCTTGAGAAAACTCAAGTTGCGGCTGAAGAATCCGGGCAGCGGATCCTTCGGCAGGTCGCGCACGAAGCCGTGGTTGTCCTGCATCTGCCGGCAGTACCAGCGCATGAGGTCGATCGTTTCCTGCACGTCGCCGAGCGCTTCCATCCGGTTTTTGCCGACTTCGAGTGCAACCGCCGCGGCAAGATGGAACACGCTCGCTTCAAGCAGCGCCGCTGCCCGCAGCAGGATATCGACGCGGCGCGGCCATGGCATCGCGGCCCAGGCGGGAAACGCGCTGCGTGCCGCGCGCACCGCCGCGGCCACATCCTCGGGCGAGCCTTCCTGGAACCGGCCGAGCAGCCAGTCGGCGTCGATCGGGGAGCGCGACTCGAATTGACCGTCGGCCCGGACCTCCTCGCCGCCGATCAGCATCGCATGCTCGACGCCGAGATTGGAGCGAACCTCCGCCAGCGCCGCATCGAACTGCTCGTGCAGTTCGCGCGGCGGATCGAACATGGTGGCGTAAGTGAGCCGGAACGGAACGTCCGCAAGCTGCTTGCGCTGGGTGCGATGGGGTCGTCTCACGGCAGGAATAATCAGTAGCGGGCGGGTGACAGGCCGATGATCCGCGCGCTTGCGCGGCGTCGTGCGCGCACCGGATCCAGGTCCACCGTCGCAGTCGGTTTCGTTGGGCGGGATTCGCGTTGTCGCGCGTATACGTTATGGCCGGATCGACGATCGCGGGTGGCCGGATTCTAACGGGAGCAGTGCCGGTCCGCAAACCGCCAATTCGTCGAAACCGGCACGCAAGTGCTCGAGGCCGGGACCTCGGCCACGGAAGTGCTCGAGGCCGAGGACCTCGGCCACGGAAGTGCTTGAGGCCGAGGACCTCGGCCTCGAGGCATGGACGGCAAGAGTGCTGGCGCGACAACGCGAGTGCGCGTCACGCCCGGAAGCGGATGTTATCGTCCTGGCTCAACGCCCGCATAGAGGGCGTGGTGCGAGGACGGGTGTGAAGGGCATTTCATGTGCCCGGAACACACGATGCCGCTGTTATTCCCGCAACCGGGCAGATGGACGACAATCGAGTGCGCGGCTGCCGCTCGACCAGGCACGTGCAATGCCGGTGGCGCTGGCGGTCCGATGCGGCGCTCGATCGTGCGCCGCCCTGTGCGCTCGTCCCAGTCAGGAGCCGACGATGGCAGTCACGAATCCTTTCCGTGTCATGGTTCCGCTGCAACCCGTCGCCGCCGACATGGCCTTTCTCGCGCCGCTGTTCGAGCGCCTCTCGGCGCATGGACGCGTTCGCGCACGATCGCCGTTCGTGACCCTGTGCTACGCCCAGAGCATCGACGGCAGTATCGCGGCGCGGCCGGCGCGGCCCGTGACGCTCAGCTCCAACCAATCGTTCCTGATGACCCACGTGCTGCGCTCGAATCACCAGGGCCTGCTCGTCGGCATCAACACCATCCTCGCGGACGACCCTCGGCTCACGGTGCGGTTGTGCGAAGGCAACGATCCGCGTCCGGTCGTGCTGGACAGTCGCCTGCGCATGCCCGAGGACGCGAAGCTTTTTTCCCATTCCGAGCGGCGTCCGCTGCTGCTGACGACCGCTGCTGCTGCGGCAGAACGGATCGCACGGCTGGAAGCGCGCGGCGCGCTGGTACGCACCTTGCCGGCAGACGCGATCGGGCGCGTGGATCTTGGCGCCGCTCTGCGCTGTCTGGCGGCCGAAGGGATCGATTGCCTCATGGTCGAAGGGGGTGCGACGGTGATCGAGAGCTTCCTGCACAACCGGTTGGTGGACTATTGCGTTATCACCGTGGCGCCGAAGCTCATGTTCGGCGGTCTCAAGACCATGGACCGAAGCGCCGCTTCCGATTCGCCGCCGCTCTCCATCGTCGGCTGCGCATACCAGCCGTTGGGCGGCGATCTCATCATTCACGGCCCATTGGGCGGGTCTTGAGGTCATGCGCGCGCGAGCCTTGTTGCACGTGGCCGAGCGCCGCGTCGAAGCGGCCGAAGTGGCGCTGCGCCCGCCAGGCCCGGGCGAGGTGGCGATCGCAAGCCTGTGCTCGGCGATCAGCGCCGGCACCGAAGCGATGATCTATGCGGGTGCTTTCCCGCAGGGCGCAGCGCTCGACACCGGCATCGCAAGCCTGCAAGGCGCCGCTTTCGCTTATCCCTTCGCCTATGGCTATGCTCTGGTCGGCCGGGTCGTCGAGCTCGGCCCGGAGGTCGATCGGCTGTGGCAGGACGCGCTGGCATTGGTCTTTCATCCGCACCAGGACCGGGTCGTGGCGCCGGTATCGGCGTGCCAGCGCGTGCCCGCCGGCGTAGCGCCTGAGGCTGCGCTGTACTTACCGCAGGTCGAGACCGCGCTCACGCTGGTGATGGATGCGGCACCGGTCGTCGGCGAACGCGCGATCGTGTTCGGCTTAGGTGCCGTGGGCCTGCTCAGCGCGCGCC
>JBOIEI010000293.1:0-12529 GCA_050741055.1 Burkholderiales bacterium
GGTAGCAGGTGCGGCCCAGAAGCTCGCGCGCACGCGGATTGACCGGATAGATGGGACCCTGGAAGCCGAAGTTGATCAGCTGGCGAAATACTCTCGTGCCGAAGCGCTCGCCCTGGTCGCTCGCGCCCACCAGGGCAACCGAGCGCGGCGCGAACAGTGGTGTGAGGTCGGTGTACTCGCGCGCCGCGGCCGGTCCGCTCATGGCGCCGCCTCCGAGCCATTATCGAGTCGCGAAGGCCAAGGCTCTAGCGGCCTGGCCGCAGTTCGCTTTGCGGTCGATCCCCGCAAGCGGGGCCCCTCGCCCGGTAAGCTCATACGGCCCGGTCCGAAGCGGACACCGGGCTCAAGCTGCCCCGCGGGGACGAGTCGGACGTGCGCCAGCTTCGCATCGGGTGCGCCCGAATATGTTGTCCCATGTCAGGCACGCTTCCAGGCATGAAATCGTTCCACCAGCCGCAACAAGCGTTGCGGCGCATGCGCCTTCTTCCATTGGCCGGCGGCGTATTTGTTCGCTTCGGCAAACGTCGGATAGACGTGAATGGTGCCCAGGATCCGGTTGAGCCCGATTCCGTGCTTCATGGCGAGCACGTACTCCGCGATCAGCTCACCGGCATGCTCCGCCACGATCGTGACCCCGAGGATGCGGTCCTTGCCTGGCGCGGTGATGACCTTGACGAAACCGATCGCGGCCTCGTCGGTGATCGCGCGGTCGAGCTCGTCGAGGCGATACAGCGTGACTTCGTGCGCGATGCTCTGCTCGATGGCTTCGATCTCGCTCAAGCCCGCGCGCGCAACCTCGGGATCGGTGAAGGTACACCAGGGGATTGAGCGCGTGTCGATGCGGAATCGGCGCAGGCTGCCGAACAGCGCATTCACGGTCGCATACCAGGCGGCATGCGCCGCGGTGTGCGTGAACTGGTAGCCCCCGGTGACATCGCCGCAGGCGAAGATGGTAGGCACGCGCGTGCGACCGTAGTCGTCGACTTCCACCGCGCCGGCTGGGGTGAGACCGATGCCCAGTGCCTCGAGACCGAGATTCTCGGTGTGCGGTTTACGTCCCAGCGCGCATAGCACACGGTCGAGCTCGATCCGAATCTCGTCGTCGCCGTGCGCGCACACCAGGAAAGGGGTGTTGCCGTCGTCGACCAAGCGCTTCGCCGTATGGCCCGTCAGCACCCGTATTCCCTCCTGCGCGAAACGCTCGGCGATGAGGCTCGAGACCTCGGCGTCCTCCTTGAACAGCAGTCGCGGCTGCATCTCGACCAGGGTCACTTCCGAGCCCAGGCGGGCGAAGCACTGCGCCAGCTCGCAACCGATCGGACCGCCGCCCAGCACCAGCAAGCGCCGCGGCAGCTCGTGCAGGTCCCACACGCTGTCCGAGGTGAGGCATTGCACCTGGTCGATACCCGCAAGCGGCGGAATGAACGGACGGGCACCGGTTGCCACCACGATGGCGCGGGTCGTGAGCGAGCGCATGCCTTGCGCGCTGCGGATGTCGACCCGATAGGGCGTCGCGATCGTGGCGTCGCCTTCGATGCATTCGACGCCGAGCCCCGCATAGCGCTCGACCGAATCGTGCGGGGCTACTTTGGCGATCACGCGCCGCACTCGTGCCATCAAATCGGCGAATTCAAACGTGATGGTGGCATTCGCCACGCCGAATTCCCGGCCGCGGCGGATATGCGAGAAAAGCCTGGCCGATCGGATCAGCGCCTTGGACGGAACGCAGCCGGTATTGAGGCAATCGCCCCCCATGCGGTCGCGCTCGACCAAAGTCACCTTGGCCTTCACCGTCGCAGCGATGTATGCGCAGACGAGCCCGGCGGAGCCGGCGCCGATCACGACCAGATTGCGGTCGAATCGAGCCGGCTTCGGATAGCGGGCAAGGAGCCTTCGGTTTCTGAACGCATCGAGCGTGGCCCGGGCAAGAAAGGGAAATACGCCCAGCAGGGTGAGAGAGGCGATCAGCGGCAGCGACAGAACGTCTCCAATGGTCTCTACGCGCGCGAGCTGGGTTCCGGCATTGATGTAGACCACCGTGCCCGCCAGCATGCCGAGCTGGCTCACCCAGTAGTAGGTCCATGGCCGGATCGGCGTCAACGGCATGGTCAGGTTGACGACGAAAAACGGCACGGCCGGCACCAGACGCAGGGCGAAAAGATAGAACGCCCCATCGCGCTCCACGCCCGCGTTGAGCGCGCGCAGCTTCGCGCCGAAGCGACGCTGAACGATATCGCGCAACAGATAGCGCACGACCAGGAACGCCGCCAAGGCGCCGATGCTGGAGGCGAAGGAAACCAGCAGCGTGCCGATCGCGAGGCCGAAGACGGCGCCGGCCGCGAGGCTCAGGACTGCGCCACCGGGAATCGACAAGGCGGTGACGGCAATGTAGAAGACGAAGAAGGCCGCAGGCGTGCGGGCGGGATGAGCGCGATAGTAGTCCGTCACGGCCGCTTGCTGCGACTTCAGGTATTCGAGGCTGAGAAAGCGGTCCAGCTCGAAAACGAAGAACGCGCTCGCCAGCGCGACGACCAGGACCACCAGGAATGCTCGTTTCACCGCCCGCACACGGTTTCCGCGCCGCCGCCGGCGCACGCAGCATATGAGCGACTTGCCGCGAGCTCCGCGTCCGACGCGACAGCGTTTCGATGCATGCCACCGGAGCTGGCGCACGCAGCATACGAGCAACTCGCCGCGAGCCCCGCGTCCAGCGCAGCAACCCTCCGGTGCACGGCACCGAATGAGGCATCGCAACGCACGCGCGCTTCAGCCCTCGAGCGCCCCGCCGCAGCTCGACCCCTGGCCGGCGGTGCAGCCGAAGCAGTGGTCGAGCACGGCGATCGGATTACCCGTCAAGTCCGTATCGATCAGGTCGGCCAGGCGCACCCGCGCTTTCGAGCCACGGGCGAGCGGCACGCCGAGCATCTGATTGAAGTCGCAGTCGTAGACCCAGCCTTGCCAATCCACCGAGATAAGGCTGCGGCACATCACCGCCTCCAGGTTTTCCACGCGGAAACTGGATCGCAGCAAACGCATGTACGGATCGAACTGGCGCTTGCTCACCAAAGTGCTGCCGAAGCGCTGGATCGGCATGTTTGCCAGGGTAAACAGGTGGGTGAACTCGATGCCGTAGTTATCGCGCAGCGCCTTGCGGTATGCGGCCTCGAGCTCGGCTTGCGCCGGGGGCAGCACGGGACCTTGCGGGTTGAAGACGAGATTCAGAATGAGCGGCCCGCCGCTGCGTCCATAGCCCAGGCCGTTGAGGTGGCGCAATGCCCGGATGCTTGCGGCGAACACGCCCGCACCGCGCTGGGCGTCGACGTTCTGCTCGAGGTAGCACGGCAGCGAAGCGGTGATCTCGACCTGCTGTGCGGCCAGGAATTGCGCAAGATCGTCCTGCCCGGGCTGCTCCATGATCGTGAGGTTGCAGCGGTCGATCACGCGCACGCCCAGGGTGCGCGCCGCGCGCACCAGGCGGCGAAAGCCGGGATGCAACTCCGGCGCCCCGCCGGTGACATCGAGCGTGGGCACCCGGGTCGCCTGGAGGAAGGCGAGGACGGCATCGAGCGTCTGATCGCTCATCATCTCGGTCCGCGTCGGCCCGGCATTGACGTGGCAATGCAGGCAGGCCTGGTTGCAGCGGTAGCCGAGATTCACCTGCAGCGTGTCCAGGCGCTTGCGAACGAGCGGGGGGAAGTCGCCCGTTGCGAGGCGTGCCAGGGTCGAATGCATGGGCTCGATCTCCGGGGAGGCAGGTATCCTGTACTGAGGCCGGCTGCGGCACGACACCGGCTCGTCGGCGTGCGCGCGCGTGCAAACCATACCATAGTGCAAAAGTCGCGCGTTCTTGCGTCGACCTCGACGTGAGTCGAGGCGGACGGCAATGGCCTTACGCAGAGCGTGCCTCTGACCGGTGAATTGCGCGCGCGCCCGGCTCATCAGCCATACGCGGTTGGCGGCGCGCCGTGGTAGCCACAAATCTGCCTCCAATCGATTGGACGCGAGACGCTGCGGCGAGCCAGTCGCTTGGAATTTTTTCGCAAGGCGCGGCATGCAGCCGCCAGCGGCCGTGCCTTGGCGGTTCGGCGCGTGGCCGCGGTTTGACCCCGGCGAACGGGATGGGTTATTTTTCTCGTTTGCCCTTCCCACCCCCGCATGTCCAAGCCGAGCCCGCAGCAGGCCCCCAAGAGCTTCGAAAGCGCGCTCGCCGAGCTGGAGAAGATCGTCGAGGCCATGGAGGCAGGTCAATTGCCGCTGGACGAGTCGATCGCCGCTTACCGGCGCGGGGCGGAGCTGCTGCAGTTTTGCCAGAACGCGCTGAAAGAGGCGAGCCAGCAGGTCAAGCTGCTGGAAGCCGGGGTGCTGAAGGAGCTCACGCTCGATGGGGAGCCGGCGGTTGCCGACCGTGGCGAGTGACTTCCTGGCGTGGTCGAGGCAACGCCAAGGCCTCATCGAGACCCGGCTGCAGGATCTGTTGCCCGCGGCCGAGATCGCGCCCACCCGGTTGCATGCCGCCATGCGCTATGCCGTTCTCGGCGGCGGCAAGCGCATCCGGCCCTTGCTCGCCTGCGCCTGCGGGGAGCTCGCCGAGGCGGCACTCGAGCGTACACTCATCACCGGTGCGGCGGTGGAGTTGGTCCATGCCTACTCGCTGGTCCACGACGACCTGCCGTGCATGGACGACGATGTCCTGCGTCGCGGCAAGCCGACCTGTCATGTCGAATACGACGAGGCAACGGCGCTCCTGGTCGGCGATGCGCTGCAGAGCCTGGCCTTCCAGGTGCTGGCGGACTATCGCCTGAGCGACGATCCCGCCGTGCAGATCGAGATGATCCGCATATTGGCGGTCGCCGCGGGGTCGCGCGGCATGGCGGGCGGGCAGGCGATCGATCTCGCGGCGGTCGGCTCGTCGTTGAGCGTTCCGGAGCTCGAATTCATGCATATCCACAAGACCGGCGCCGTCATTCGGGCCGCCCTGCAACTGGGTGTGCGCTGCGGGCGCCGGTTGAGCGCGGACGATCTACGGCGCATCGACCACTTTGCCAAGTGCATCGGCCTGGCTTTCCAGGTCGTGGATGACGTGCTCGACGCCGAGTCGGATACCGCCACGCTGGGCAAGACGGCAGGCAAGGACGCACGCATGGACAAGCCCACGTACGTTACGACCTTGGGGCTTGCGGCGGCCAAGGCCCTGGCCCGGGAGCTGCGCGAGGACGCGATGGATGCCTTGGATCCGTTTGGCAAGCGGGCCTTGCGTCTGCGGCAGCTCGCCGATTTCATCGTGATGCGGGAGTTCTAGGCGCGGGCTCGAGCGTAGCGGTTACGCGTCGTGCACGCCTTCACAATGAGCGAGCTACTCGAATCCATCAATTGGCCTCACGAGCTGCGTGCGCTGGACCGGCGCCAGCTGCGGCAGCTCGCGCGCGAGCTGCGCGAGTTCCTGCTCGAGTCGGTCAGCCAGACCGGCGGCCACCTGTCGTCCAATCTGGGCACCGTCGAATTGACGCTGGCGTTGCACTACGCCTACGACACGCCGAACGACCGCCTGGTGTGGGACGTGGGTCACCAGACCTACGGGCACAAGGTGATCACCGGCCGGCGCGAGGGCATGAAGCGGTTGCGCATGCGCCATGGCATCGCCGGTTTCCCGCGTCGGGACGAGAGCGAGTACGACATGTTCGGCACCGCGCACTCCAGCACGTCGATCAGCGCCGCGCTCGGGATGGCGGTGGCGGCGGCGCGGCAAGGCCTCCAGCGCAAGGTGGTCGCGATCATCGGCGACGGCGCGATGTCGGCCGGCATGGCCTTCGAAGCGCTCAACAATGCCGGCGCGATGGATGCCGACCTGCTGGTCGTGCTGAACGACAACGAGATGTCGATCTCGCCCGCCGTGGGCGCATTGAACCATTACCTTGCCCGCCTGATGTCGGGCCGCTTCTACACCGCGGCCAGGCGCGCTGGCCGCAAGGTGCTGGGCGACCTGGCCGATCGGGCCGAGGAGCATGTCAAAGGCATGGTGACGCCCGGCACCATGTTCGAAGAGTTCGGCTTCAACTACATCGGGCCGATCGACGGCCACGATCTCGACATCCTGATCCCGACGCTCAAGAACATCCGCGCGATGCGCGGGCCGCAGTTCCTGCACGTCATAACGCGCAAGGGCCAGGGCTACAAGCTCGCCGAAGCCGATCCGGTGCTCTATCACGGCGTGTCGACCTTCAAGCCCGACGCCGGCATCACCGGCGCCAAGGCCGGCGCCAAGCCGACCTATACGCAGATATTCGGCGATTGGCTGTGCGACATGGCGCGCGCGGACGAGCGCTTGATCGCCATCACGCCGGCGATGCGCGAGGGCTCGGGCCTGGTGCGTTTCGCCGAGCTCTATCCCGATCGCTATTTCGACGTGGGCATCGCCGAGCAGCATGCGGTCACGTTCGCAGCCGGGCTTGCCTGCGACGGCATGAAGCCGGTGGTGGCCATCTATTCGACGTTCCTGCAGCGCGCCTACGACCAATTGATCCACGATGTCGCCATCCAGAACCTCCCGGTCGTGTTCGCGCTCGATCGCGGCGGGGTCGTGGGCGCGGACGGACCGACGCACCACGGCGCATTCGACCTGTCGTACCTGCGCGCCATTCCGAACATCACGGTGATGGTGCCCGCGGACGAGAACGAATGCCGGCAGATGCTGTACACGGCCTTCATGCTCGGCACGCCGGCCGCCGTGCGCTATCCGAGGGGCACCGGGCCGGGTGTGCCGGTGGCAAGCGCGATGACGCCGATCCCGCTCGGCAAGGCGGAAATTCGCCGGCGCTGCGGCTCCGGCGTGAAGACCGGCCGGCGCGTTGCCCTGATCGCATTCGGCTCGATGCTACGGCCGTGCTTGCAGGCCGCAGAGACGCTCGACGCCACGGTCGCGAACATGCGCTTCGTCAAGCCGCTCGACCAGGCACTGGTGCGCGAGCTGGCCGGGTCGCACGATGTCCTGGTGTGCGTCGAGGAGAACGTGGTGATGGGCGGCGCGGGCAGCGCAGTCCTTGAGTGCCTGCATGCGAGCCGCCTGTCGATACCGGTGTTGCAATTGGGATTGCCCGATACTTTCATCGAGCACGGCGAGCCGTCCGGGCTGCTGGCCGAATGCGGCTTGAACGCAGACGGCATCCTCGCACGGGTGCAGGAGTTGCTCGCGGGTTAGAATGGAGTTTGCGTGCGGCTGCCCACCGGGCCGCGGAGCGCTCTCCCGGAGCCTTTTGCCCATGGACGATCACACCCGTATCGCCGACGATGCCAACTTCGGTTACCAGAAGCTCGATCAGTACAACGAGCATTCGGTCGAACGGATCGCCGCAGCGTTTCGCGGCATCCTGGCCGAGCTCGGCGAGGATCCCCGGCGCGAAGGCCTGCTGAAGACGCCCGAGCGTTTCGCCAAGGCGTTGCAATACCTCACTCACGGCCACGATCTCGACCCCGCCCAGATCCTGCGCTCGGCGATGTTCCGGGAAGAGTACAAGCAGATGGTGATCGTGCGCGACATCGAGATCTACTCGATGTGCGAGCATCACGTGCTGCCGTTCTTCGGCAAGGCGCACGTCGCCTACATTCCCAATGGCCATATCGTGGGGTTGTCGAAGATCGCGCGCGTGGTCGACGCATTTGCCCGCCGCCTGCAGGTGCAGGAGCGCTTGACCACCGAGATCCGCGATTGCATCCAGGCGACGCTGCAGCCGCTCGGCGTCGCGGTCGTGATCGAGGCGCAGCATCTTTGCATGATCATGCGCGGAGTGCAGAAGCAGCATTCGATCGCGGCCACGTCCGCGTTCACCGGCGAGTTCGAGCAGGATAAGACGCGTGCGGAATTCATGCGCCTGATCGGCTAGCGAGCAGTCATAGGTCGCAGGGTATGGATCGGACGGCGCAAACGCGGCAAAGCAGCGAGCAGATCGTCGAGGCGATCCTGCCCGATGTGCGCAAGGGCCGCATGGTGATCCTGGTCGACGACGAAGACCGGGAAAACGAGGGCGATCTGTTCGTCGCCGCCGAGCGGGCAACGCCCGAAGCGATCAACTTCATGGCGACCGAGGCGCGCGGCCTGGTCTCGCTGGCTCTCACCGAACAGCGCATGCGCGCGCTTGGATTGCAGCTCATCACCGACGACACCGGCAACACCACGCGCTTCGGCACCGCGTTCGCAACACCGATCGATGCCCGCCAGGGGGTAGGCTCGGGGATGTCGGCGCACGATCGGGCGCGCAGCATCGCCGTGGCGATCGCCGACGAATCCCGTCCCGCGGACCTGATACGGCCCGGGCGGCTGCTCACGCTGCGTGCGGTGGAAGGCGGCGTGCTCGCGCGCCGTGGCCATACCGAGGCTGCCGTGGACGTCGCACGCTTGGCAGGGCTCAAGCCCGCCGGCGTGATCTGCGAGATCATGAACCCGGACGGCACCATGGCGCGCATGACCGAGCTCGAGGGCTTCGCGCAACGGCACGGCATCCGCATCCTGCGCATTGCGGACCTGATCGAATACCGGCGCAACGAACGCCATATCCGGCGCCGCTCGCAAACGCTGCTGCCGACACGGCGCGCGGGTGAGTTTCGGCTGCATGTCTACAGCGACGAGCTGGAGACGGTGCCCTACGTGGCCCTGGTCAAGGGCGAGCCCAAGGCCGACCGGCCAGTGCTGGTGCGGCTGCATTCGCAGTGCTTGACGGGCGACGTGTTCGGTTCCGAGCGCTGCGACTGCGGCGAGCAGCTCGAGCTTGCGCTCGACATGATCGCGCACGCGGGCGAAGGCGTGGTGGTCTACACCTTCGACGAGGGCCGCGGCATCGGCCTGCTCAACAAGATTCGCGCCTATGCCTTGCAGGATCAGGGCCACGATACGGTGGAGGCGAATCACGAGCTCGGCTTTGCGGCCGACCTGCGCGACTACAGTGCCGGCGCGCACATCCTGTTCGACCTGGGCGTGCGCTGCGTGCGGCTGCTCACGAACAACCCCGACAAGGTTCGTACCTTGGAGCAATACGGATTGAAAGTGGTCGAGCGCGTCCCGCTGGAAGTGGCGCCGCGCGCACCGAATCGCGCTTACCTGCGCACGAAACGGGCCAAGTTCGGGCACCTGTTGTCGCTCGACGAGACCGGCGAAAACATCTCCGAAACGCCGCGTGCCGACGAGCAGTAGTGCCGGTGAAAATGGCGGATCGCCGGCGCTCAGAAGCGGCGGATCAGCGTGAGCGCCGCCCCGTCGCGCTTCATCTCCATGCGGTTCAGAAAGCTCATGCCAAGCAGCCCGATCGGCAGATGCCCGCTCACGTGCACGGCTGCGTCGACGTTGTGGAGCGTGATGTCGCCCACCTTCAAGGTATCGAGTTTCACCCGATATACCGGCGCGACGCCATTGGCTGTGTGCGTGAGGCTGCGCTTGCCGGAAAGGTAGTTCACGCCGGCGCGGCGGGCGTCGTCCGCGCTGATCGAAACCATGGTCGCTCCGGTATCGACCAGGAAACGCACGGACGCGGCGCTGTTGATCGTGCCGCTCACCAGAAAGTGGCCTTGCGTGTCGGCAGCGATCACGATCCGGCCGCCGTTGGCGGAAGCGGCGGAGTCGGGCGCTACCCGGTAGTGGGCGCCGAGCATTAGTGTGCTGCGCTTGCCGTCGATTTCCACGACGGCCGATTCGGGCGTCGCGGCCACCAGCTTCACGCCTTCGGGCGACACCTGACCTGCGGCGAGCGTGCGCGGTTTTGCGTTGTCGATCACCAGCGTCGCCTTGCCCTCGGTGAGGGCGATGACCTGCACCTGCGCGGCTTCGAGCGAGCCTGGCAACAGCAGCAACAGGCTAAGATATGTTGCGCGGATTCGCACGGGGATCAGCAATGAAGCCGGTGGTTATCGTCCGCCATTACCGCACGGAGGGGCCGGGCAATTTTGCCATATACCTCGAGCGCTGCGGCTTGCCCTGGTGCGCGCCGCAACCGGTTATGCGCTCGAGCGACGCGAATGCCGCGTGTGCCTGCGTCGGCGGGATCGCTGGCGAGGCACGGAGCGCTCCTGCGCAACCGATGCGGCAGGTACGGATACGAACCTGGGCGCGGGTGCGAACGATTTGTTTCGCTGGCGTGAAAGAACGCTCCATAGCACCAGGTAGGCGGCGACGACGCAGTACAACAACAGGCTGATCGGATGGCTTGCGACGTCGGTAACCAGTTCCATCATCGCTTTGATCGCCGGTTGTTCGCTGCCATGGCGTCCACCGGGCAGGGGGCCGTAGAGCGAGCTCGATGCCGAATCGCGCCCGTTGCCAGCCGCCAGCGGTCGATCGACAATGAAAAGCGCCTCGTTGCCTTCGGTCAATGCGATTTGCGAGCGGTCCGCGGAAACGCTGAAGGCGAAATCGCCCAATCCAAGCACTGAAAACGAGGCTCGACCGCGCTCGTTCACCTCCAGTCGCAAGGTCGAGTCCACGAGGCTCTGAACCGTATCCCGGAGCCATTGATCGGCGGCCTCGCCCATATCGATGCCGGCAAAGGCCGCCGGAGCGGCGCGAGCTCCGCGGTTGCCGCCGCGCGCCTGCGTCGGCGTCGCTCCGGAACCCGATTCCACGTTCACCAAATAGCGCAACTGGTCGACCAGGCCGGGCCCGGTCAACCGCGCGCTGCGCTCGTTGTGACCATTTTGAAAATCCCACTCTGCCGGCTGTCGTATTGCCTGCGGCATGGAAGCGGGCGTGCCGACCAGGAAGGCATCGGCGCGCGCATCGAGTTTCGGATCGGAGCGAAGAAGGTCTTCAGGGGTGAGCGGCGCCCAGACCGGGGCCGCGGACAATCCGGCCGTGTCGGCGGTGGCGGGTAGCGGCGAAGCAGTGGCTGCACCGCAGACGAGGCACAGCAGTGATGCGACCAACAGTAAAAGGCTGGACGGGGGGCCTGCGCGCATGACGGATCGGGCGGGCGAAGCGAACCGGGCACCGAAGCAGGAACGATGCCGGCATGAATTCTGCCGATTATTCAAGTAGTGGCGGCCTTGGTCCAGAGAGCATGAGCCGTACCGTGTCAAAAAATCCGACAGTCGCTCGCCCGCATTTGTCGGCGTTCGCAGTCAATCGCGGAAATTCTTGTACTGCAGCGGGAAGTCGGTGATCGACTGGCGCACGAGCGCGATCGCGTCCTGCAGCACGTCCTTTTTCGCCCCGGAGACGCGCACCGCATCGCCCTGGATGCTCGCCTGCGCCTTGAGCTTGCTGTCCTTGACCAGGCGCACGATCGTCTTGGCAAGGTCCTGCTCGACGCCGGCGCGCACGGTGACCGGCTGCTTGACCTTGTTGCCCGAAATCTTCTCGACCGAGCCCGGCTCCAGACACCGCACGTCCACACCGCGCTTGCTGAGCTTTCCCGTCAGTACATCGCGTACCTGGCCGAGCTTGAACTCGTCGTCGGCAAAAACCGTGAGCACTTTTTCGTTGATCTCGACGCGCGCGTCCGAGCCCTTGAAGTCGAACCGGTTGGTGACTTCCTTGTTCGATTGGTCCGTCGCGTTGTGCACTTCGACCTGATTGACTTCGGAAACGATATCGAACGAAGGCATGGAGCTCCCTCCTCTTTTGTGATGTGGGGATGCGGACTGCCTTCTAGCCGCGCCGCAATTTTACCGCATGCGACGTGACCGGCGCGCCGGTGCTGTCGTCGAACTCGGCGGCGCCTTCTATGGCGGATCGCGCGATATCCTCCGCCGAGCGCTTGGGGTCCTCATACATCGCATACATGACGCCGAGCGCGATGTCTCCTCCGCTGCCGAAAGCGTAGAACTTGGAAAACTCCTGCACCGTGCGGTGCGCCGCGACGCCGAAAATGCCGCGGCCGTTTGCGATCAGCACGTCCATGCGCGAGGACTCTATGGCATCGTCCTCGCCGTGCCCCGCCACGAGGTAGTAATCCTGCTTGAGCACCGAGTGCAGCTTCTGCCACGTCTTGAAGATCTCGAGCGGCGTCTCGAAGCGCGCATATACCCGCGGCCGCGCAAAATAGTCGCGCAGGATCGCCTGGAAAGTCGCGTTGCCGGTCACGCCGAGGTACGAGTCCCCGGCTCTGAAGATCTTGCTGTGGTTGACGATGTACTGCGCGGTCTCCTTGCCGGAGCCCCATTTCGTCATGGTGTCCGCGGCGATGGCCGCATAGCCGTTTTTTCTTACGACCGCTATGGTAGTCATCCAGTACCTCGCCGGCGGCAGGAGGAAGATATTCCAACGTCTTGCACCAGGCAAACGTAAAACTTACCCCAATCGGGTAGCGACCCCGGCTTCGTCCGGGCGGGGACATTGCCGAGCAATAACCTTGCCCCCGCAGGCCGCGCGAAAAAAAGTCTCAGCGCCGCCCTTTCTTCAGCCGTGCCGCGATGCGCAGGCGGAGCGCATTCAACCTGATGAATCCCGCGGCTTCAGCCTGGTCGTACGCGCCTTTGTCGTCTTCGAAAGTCGATATCGAAGGGTCGAAAAGCGAATCGCGGGGAGACGAGCGTCCGACCGTCATGACGG
>JBOIEI010000294.1:0-3541 GCA_050741055.1 Burkholderiales bacterium
CTCGCGCGCCGCGACGGCATCGGCCTCACAGGCGACTGCGACCGCCGACGTGCAGGGCGCAATCGCAACATTCCTGCGCGGGGCGGGCATGCAGGGCGTGGACACGGCCCAGGTCGACACCGATCGCTTCCTGGAAGAGTGCGGGGCCACCGTGCGGGCAGCGATCGAAGGCCTCATGGGCATGCTGCTTGCCCGCGCCAAGGTGAAGGAAGAGCTGCGGGCAGTAGATCGCACCATGGTGGCGGCGCGCGAGAACAATCCGTTGAAGCTGTCCGATTCGGTGGACGAGGCGCTGCAATTCGTATTCGATCCGGCCACGCGCACCGATGCGTTCCTGCCGCCGGCCAAGGCAGTCGCGGACGCCTGCAACGACCTGCAGGCGCACGAGCTGGCGCTGGTGGCCGGCCTGCGCGCCGCGCTGATCGGCGCCATTCAGCGCTTCGATCCCGACACGATCGAGAAGCGGCTGCAGAAGGAAGGCGGCAAGTCGCTTCTCGCCAACCGCAAAGCGCAGTTGTGGGACTGCTTCGTCGCCTACTATCGTCAGACCCAGGCCGATGTCGACGACAATTTCGACCGGGTGTTCGGCGCCGCGTTTCTGCGTGCCTATCAGGAGCAGGTCAGGCGCCTCGGTCGCTAGTCGTTTAGCGTGCCTTATTCAAGTAGAGATTGGTTTTCAGAACAATAACTTGTTGTCGAAATACAACAAGCGCACGATGAGCCGCCTGCGACCCTGGCTGCGGGTAGCCGTGCAGCCGCCAATGGCCTTACAGTAGGCTGTTGCGGCGAAATGACAGCGACGTACGGCTCATTCCGAGCCGCCCGCCGCTCCGATGGCACGATGGCCGTTCGACAACAAGACGGGCAGGGAGAGCAGGGCATGACGCAAAGGTCTGCAATGCGGCCGGCAGGCCGCTTGGGGGCCGCGGGTCTGCTTCTGCTCGCGCTTTGTTCTCACGCTGCCGAGCCGGTGCGGCCGGACGCGGGAACGATCCTCAACACGGTGAAGGAACCCCCGGCGCAGAAGCGACCCTCCACCGGAATTGAGGTTCCGCCCGCGCGGCCTCGCATGGAGGCGCCCGCCGGCATCAAGGTGCTGGTGAAGGGCTTCCGCATCAGCGGCAACACGCTCTTCACCGACGCTCAGATTCAGCCCGTGCTGGACGAGCTCGTGGGGAAGGAGCTCGATTTCGACGGCTTGGACGAAGCGGTTCGAGCAGTCACCTCGTTCTATCGCAGCAAAGGCTACTTCCTGGCCCAGGCCTACCTGCCGCGCCAGCAGCTCTCCAGCGGCATCGTCGAGATCCACGTGCTCGAAGGCCACATCGGCAAGGTCCATTCGAAGCAGGCGCCGAGCGCGCGCCTCGAACCCTGGATCGTGGAAGGCTACCTGCGCCGCATCGAGCAGGGTGCCATCGCCACCGAACAGGGGGTGGAGCGGCCGCTGCTGCTGCTCGGCGACCTGCCTGCCACCATCGTGCAATCGACCCTGGGCCCCGGTGCGAACGTCGGCGAGGCCGACCTGACGGTGGAGATCGGCGACGACGGGCGCCGCGTCACGGGCGTGGTCGAGGCGGAGAACTACGGCAACAAGTACGCTGGTGCGATTCGCTTGAACGCCCAGGTGTTTGCGAACAACCTGCTCGGCTTGGGCGATCAGCTCTCGGTGCGCGGACTGATCGCGAAAGACAAGCTGACCGACGTGGCCGGCCTGTCGTATTCCATGCCGGTGAGCTACTGGGGTACGAAAGCCGGCTTCAGCTTCGCGCACATGAACTACGAGCTGGGCGGCAGCCTGGCCGATCAGCGCGCCAGCGGCGAAGCCGACCTGGCCTCGATCCTGGTCGTGCATCCGTTCATACGCACGCGCGGTTTCAACGTCTTCGGCCAGCTCACGGGCGAGCTGAAAGAGCTCGAGGACCGGGTCGCGGCCGTCGGATCGCTGGAGCAGCGGCGCATCAAGTCGGCGCGACTCGGCGTTTTCGGCGACCTGCGCGACCTGTTCCTCGGCGGCGGGCTCAATACCTTTGCCGTCTCCGTGACGCGAGGCAACCTCGAGCTGCGCAACGAGCAGCTGGTGGAGAACGATGCGCTGTCGTTCCAGACCGCGGGTCATTTCGACAAGATCAACGTCGACCTGCAGCGGGTGCAGCGGATCACGGATAACCTGCATGCGATCGGGCGCTTTGCCTATCAGTCGGCATCCAGGAACCTGGCCTCGGTGGAGAAGATGAGTGTCGGCGGGCCCTTCGGCGTGCGCGCCTATCCGGTGGGCGAGGGGCTGGCGGACGATGCGGCGCTGTGGAGCCTCGAAGGCCGTTACACGCTGCCGGGCTTCAAGCCGTTCGAGAGCGACGTGACGCTCGCGGCGTTCGTCGACGGAGCGCAGGTGCGGCGCTTCAAGTCGCCGAATCCGACTTTCGACGTGGACCCGGCGACGTTCGAGCCGAATGAAAACGACCGGACGTTGTGGGGCGCGGGCGTCGGGATACGGGTCGGGCGCGTGGGCGATTTCAGCGTGTCCGCGGATTTCGCCTGGCGCATCGGATCGGAACTGCCCAAGTCGGACGTTTCCCGGCATCCGCAATTCTGGATGCGCGCCGTGACGTGGTTCTAGCCTGAATTTTGCGTGGAGCTTGGGCTCGCGCAATTGCACGCTGTCGTGCGGGCGGACTTCGACTGCAAGCCGCGGCAGATCGAGTCGAGCGATGTGACGCCCGAGGGAGAATCGAGATATGACGAGGGCAACCCGAATCAGCTTGCGTGGCGCCCGGACGGGGCATCGGCGCATGCGCGTCGCTTCGGCGCATTCCTGGCCACTCAACGCGCTGGCCGCTGCGCTGCTCGGCGCCTGGGCCGGTCATGCCAATGCGCTACCGACCGGCGCCCAGCCCGTAGCCGGCAACGTCTCCGTCGCGAGACCGGATGCGCGCACGCTCAACGTCACGCAGCGCTCGGACAAGGCGATCGTCAACTGGACGGCGTTCAACGTGGGCGCCGGCGAAGCGGTCAACTTCGCGCAGCCTGCGGTGACCTCGGTCATTCTCAACCGCGTCATCGGCGGCAGCTACTCCGAGATTCTCGGGCGCATCAGCGCCAACGGCCAGGTGTTCCTGGTCAATCCCCTGGGTGTGACGCTGGGCACCGGAGCGCACGTCGATGCGGCCGGCTTCGTCGCCAGCACGCTTTCGATCAGCGACAGCGATTTCCTCTCCGGCCGGTACGTGTTCTCCAACGCCGGCAACGCCGGCGCGGTGGTGAATCGCGGCATCATCAATACGGAGAGCCTGGCGGCGTTGCTCGCGCCGCAGGTCGCGAACGAAGGCACCATCACGGCGCGCCTCGGCACGGTGGGCCTCGCAGCAGGTGACCGTGTCTCGCTCGATTTCCGCGGCGACGGGCTGGTGAAATTCTCGGTCGACAAGGCGGCGGTGGATGCGAGCATCAGCAACCAGGGCGCCGTCATCGCCGAGGGCGGTCAGATCGTCATGAGCGCGCAGTCGGCCAACGCGATGCTCGATACCGTCATCAACATGAAGGG
>JBOIEI010000295.1:0-6360 GCA_050741055.1 Burkholderiales bacterium
GCAGAAATGTCCCGCCGACGATGGCGACGTGATTGAAATTCGCCAGATCTTCTCGGCGGCGGATTTTGCAATTACCAAATAGGGGTTTCGTCGTCGCCGAATCCGCGGCGGTGCTCGCAGTCGCGCACGGGCGACTCACTCGTCGAGCAACGGCAAGCCGGGCAGCAGCTTCTCGATCGTGATCGGAAAGTCGCGTGCCCGCACGCCGGTCGCGTTGAACACCGCATTCGCGACGGCGGCGTTCGCGCCGCAGTGGCCCAGCTCGCCGACGCCCTTGGCGCCCAGCACGTTCGCATGCCGATCGAATCCCTCGAGCAGGACGGCATCGATGTGGGTGATGTCAGCGTGCACGGGCACCAGGTAGCCTGCCAGATCGCGGTTCAGGAATGCGCCCGAGCGCGGTTCCACCAGCGCTTCCTCGTGCAGGGCCGAACTGATGCCGAAGACCATGCCGCCGATCAGCTGGGAGCGGGCGGTCTTCGCATTGAAGATGCGCCCTGCCGAGAACACGCCCAGCATCCGCCGCAGCCGGACTTCCGCCGTATCGGCGTCCACGCCCACCTCGGCGAAGTGCGCGCCGTAGGCGTAGATCGAATACTCGCGGTAGTTCGGGTCGTCCCACATGGCGGCGATCTCGCCTTCGGCTTCGAGGCCCTCGGGCGGAACGTCGCCACTGCGGAGCTTCTCCTGCAGGGCGATGCAGGCGTTGTACACGGCCGTGCAGGTGTTGGTTGCGCCGAACGATCCGCCGGAACCTGCGCCTGGAGGATAATCGGAGTGTCCGATCTCGACCTTGACGTGGGAGAGCGGTACACCGAGCGTGTCGGCCGCAACCTGTGCCACGATCGTATAGGTTCCCGTCCCGATATCGGTGATGTCGGAGCGCACCCGGACTTTACCGTCCGGTCCCATGCGAACGGTCGCCTTGCTGGGAAGCTGAAACTGCATGCGCACCGCGGAGGCGACTCCATAGCCCACCAGCCAGCGTGCGTCCCGCAGGCTGCCGGGTCGCTTCGGGCGAGCGTTCCAGCCGAACCGCGCCGCCCCTTCACGCAGGCATTCGACCAGCCGCCGGTCGCTGAAGGCCTGGCCGGTTTCCGGATGCACGGCGGGCTCGTTGAGGACGCGAAACTCGATCGGGTCCATGTCGAGCGCCACGGCCAATTCGTCGATCGCAGATTCGATCGCCAGCAGCCCCGGCGCCTCTCCCGGTGCGCGCACGTCCTCGCCGCGCGGAAGGTCAAGCTCGACCAAGCGATGGCGCGTGAGGCGATTGGCGGCGGCATACATCGGACGCGCCGAGGTTGCCGTCTGCTCGGCGTACTCGGAAAGGGGGCTCGTGTGCATCGTGACGTCGTGGCCCAGCGCGAGCAGCCGGCCATTGCGTGCCGCGCCCAGACGCACTCGTTGGCTCGTCATCGACCGCACGCCCAGCAGATGGAAGATCTGCTGGCGGGTCATGACGACCTTGACCGGCTGCTCGAGCGCACGCGCGGCGAAGGCGGCGAGAATGGTCTCGGAGTGGATGCCCAGCTTCGATCCGAAGCCGCCGCCGACGAATTCGGACACGATATGAATGCGCTCCGGATCCATCATGAGCGTGCTGGCGATCGCGGTGCGCGCCTCGGCCACGATCTGCGCGCAAACATAGATCGTGAGCTCGTCACCGTCGGGTACCGCCAGGCAGGCATGCGGCTCCAGCGGCTGCGAGGACTGGTACGGAGTAGTGTAGGTCGCATCGACCGTGACTTCCGCGCTCCCAAACGCCGCATCGAAATCGCCGACCGCGCTGTCGGTTGCGAGCCCGGCGTTCACGGCTTTCGGTGCATACGCCTGGTCCAACCGGGTCGCGAGCTCGTAGCGGCCCGGCTCGGTGGCATAGTCGATCTCGACGAGCGGAGCCGCTGCGCGCGCTTGCTCGTAGGTCGAGGCCACCACCAACGCGACCGGCTCGCCGTAGTGATGGATCTCGGGCCCGTCGAGCGTCGGGAACGCGCGAGCGTATGCGGACGGAATCGAGGGATCGGCCTTGCCTTGCGCCGGCGCGTTGAGGTACGTCATGACCATTCGCACGCCCGGCGCTCGTTCGGCGAGCGCGGTGTCGATCGCGGTGATTCGACCCTTGCCGATGGTGGCGCCGACGATGAAGCCGTAGAGCGGCTGGCCAACGTTCCAGTATTCGGCGGCGTAGGTGGCGCGCCCGCTGACCTTGAGCGGACCGTCGATGCGATCGACCGGTTGACCGATGATGGCGGACATTTTCAAGCCTCCTGTGCAACCTGCGCCAAGGTGCGGCACAGCGTTCGCTTCGCCAGGTCGACCTTGAAGTCGTTGTGACCGCGGCCCACCGCGTCCTTCATGGCGTGCTCGGCGGCTTCGCGATATACGGCCATCGTTGCAGGGCGCCCGATCAGCGCTTTTTCTGCGTCGAGGGCCCGCCAGGGCTTCGCTGCCACCCCGCCGAAGGCGATACGGGCGGTGCTGATGACACCGCGCTCAGTCGCAACGATCGCCGCGACCGAGACGAGGGCAAACTCGTAAGAAGCGCGGTCGCGGACCTTGCGATAGCGTTGCCGGCCCACGGGCGGCGGAGGCAGGACGATGCCCGTGATCATTTCGCCCGGACGCAGCACGCTCTCGACGTGTGGCGTCGCGCCGGGCAGGCAATGAAAATCGTGGATCGAGATGCTGCGAGTCGCGCCGTCGTCCCCCAGCATTTCGACCCGCGCGTCGAGCACCGCCAGCGCGACCGCCATGTCGGAAGGATGGGTCGCGATGCAATGCTCGCTCGCACCCAGTATCGCGTGGATGCGGTTGATGCCGCCGATCGCCGAGCAGCCCGAACCGGGCTCGCGTTTGTTGCAGACCGATGCGACATCGTAGAAGTAAGGGCAGCGGGTGCGTTGCAGAAGATTGCCGCCCATCGACGCCTTGTTGCGTAGCTGTCCGGACGCGCCGGAGAGCAGCGCTTCGGAAAGCACCGGATAGCGGCTGCGGACCCGCAGGTCGGCGGCCGTGTCGGAATTGGCGGCCTGTGCTCCGATGCGCAGACCGCCGTCAGCGAGCTCTTCGATCGCTCTCAGCGGCAGCCGGCTGATATCCACGAGATGCATCGGGCGCTCGATCTCGAGCTTCATCAGGTCGAGCAGATTGGTTCCGCCGCTGATGAACCGGGCGCCAGGCCCCGCGCGAACTACTGCGGCAATCGCGCCGCGCGCGTCCGTCGCGCGCTCGTAGGTAAACGGCCTCATACACCTTCTCCGCTCGCCGCCTCGCGAATCGCCGCCACGATGTTCGGGTAGGCGGCGCAGCGGCAGATGTTCCCGCTCATGCGCTCGCGGATCTCGGCGTCCGTCAGCTCGATGCGCGCTGCAGAAACCTCGGCGGTCGCGTGGCTGGGCCAGCCGGCCTTTGCTTCGGCGAGCATGCCCACCGCGGAGCAGATCTGCCCCGAGGTGCAGTAGCCGCACTGGAACCCATCGTGCTTGATGAATGCGGCCTGAAGCGGATGCAGCGCTTCGGGGGTGCCGAGTCCCTCGATGGTGACGATGTCATCGTCGGTATGCATGACCGCGAGAGTGAGGCACGCGTTGATCCGCCGGCCGTTCACCAATACGGTGCACGCGCCGCACTGTCCATGGTCGCAACCCTTCTTCGCACCGGTAAGGCGCAAGTGCTCGCGCAGCGCATCGAGCAGAGTCGTGCGCGTGTCGAGCTCCGCGCTATGAAGCGTGCCGTTGATGCGCAAGCGCACGGACGCACTTTCCGGTGGATCGGACGCGACAGAAGCTTTGGAAGGTGCCGGCGCAATGGAAGTCGCAATGGAAGTCATAGAGCCTCCGAGACGAGTGCTGCTTTCGAGGCGCATGGCGGACGACTGCTCGAGAACCGAGTTGGCGCCGCCGTTGGCGGTCTGGGTGGCCCGGACCGACATGGGCCTGGACGGGGGAGCGTGGCGAAGCTTTGTTACGGAACTTGGTACGAAGATTATTTCGCTCGGGTTTTCTACGCTCGGACGATCTTTTCGTCAAGCCGGTCGACTGGTTACCGTAATGGGAGGAACGGTCGAGGCGCCGCGGTGGGTAACGTTCAAGTGGTGAGCGACGAAGAACGTTTGTTCCGCATTTGGCCAAGTGCAGCCATTGGGCAGTCGATTCAACACGCTGAAAGCGGCCCTTCATATACGCCTAACTTGAACCCGCGAAGAACTATCTGCGTGACGTACACTCACCGGCATCTGATACGATCAGCAAGGCGACTCCTTCTCGTACTGCTAGTCACCCTGAAATAACGGACTGAGGACATGCCTAAGAAAGAACCCGGTTTCGCGGAACGCCTGCAGACTTCGGCCAAGGCGAAGAAGGTCCAGCTGGAAAAGATTCGCGCGCTGGCGCCGGCTAATGGCGCACAGTCCGCCGAGGGGCAGGCCGCCCAGATGGAAGCGTTAGCAGCACGAAAGATCCGCACGGCGAACCGGAAGTACTCCGACCGGGTCGGAGCCCAAGAGAAAGAGGCACAACGCGCGGCTGAGAAAGCCCGCCAAGCACAGGCTGCCATCGAACAGAACGCACGCAAGGATGCCGAACGCCTCGCCCAAGCCGAGGCCGCTGCAGCGCTCAAGAAGGACCAGAAGGCGGCGCGCGACGCTAAATACGCCGCGCGTAAAGCCCGGCAGAGCTAAGCCTTGGCACGCCCCGAGCAGTGATGCCTGACAGTCACCCGTGGCGTTTCGTCGCTGGCTCCTGCGGCCGAACCACTTGCGCTGTTTGGCATGGCCGCGGAAGTTGAGGTTTGTGATTCAATTGCGCTTATTTGGCAGATCCGGTTGTGAATAGCGAAAACCCTAAGTTCAGCGGCAAGGCGCAGATCGATGCTCTGCTTCTCAAACTCCCGGGCGTCAGCGCAAGAAAGATCAACGGGCTTGACGCCTACTTCGTCAATGACAAGATGTTCGCATGCATCAGCGGTAGCGGCGTCGGACTGCGCCTCCCGGCGGCCACAGCTACCGAGTTGCAATTCTCAAGAGATAACGTCGTTCCGTTTCAGCCCGGCGGCATGCCAAGTTCGAGGGAATGGATACAGATCGACCGCGCCCACTCGGCGGATTACGCGAAGGATCTGCCACTGTTTCTGACCTCACTCGAATTCGTGAAAACCGCCCGGACCCGCTAGGTGCTCTGTCCTCGCTTGGCTCCCGAAGGGGCTCGAGAAGGGTGGGTGTGCCTCTACTCGCCGCCGCTCGTGCGCCGAGCAAGCGCGTCATCGAGATACCGAACCATCCCGCGGGTGTAGACCGGACGGGCGCGACACTCGCCCACCGCCTCGACGATGAACGCCGCCTGGTTCGTTTTCTGCGCTACGAATGCGAGCCCTGTAATTTCGCCCTTGCGCGCCAAAACAAGCAGCTGCTTGAGTGCCTCGATGGTATCGACGTCTATCGGGGGCGTGTTGCATTTCGGCTGCTTCGCAACCGCGGGCAGGGCGAAGTCGGGACACGGTGTTCCTTCGAGCACTCTCGTCAACGCCGCTGTGTACCAGTTCGAGGGGGTTGTCCACTTGCCGTCGTGCGCCGGCGTGGAAATCTTGCGACGAGCCATAAGGCCTCCACGGTAGGTCGATTGGTCAGTCGATCAAGGGAGTTAGCGGCTTTCTTGGCCCGCCGCTTTACTGCCGTCTGCCGCGGACGAATCGTTCGATCCTCGACAACCCCGGGTCATGGCGCAAAAGGATAGGGAACCGCTGCGCCATTCCGATACGGAAGCACCAGACTCGCCCGACCGGGGGCGACCACCGTGCCCTCATGGTTCGTCAGATTGACTTCGGCCTCGGCTACGCCGTACTTTTCACGACGCTCGAGCTTGGTAATCATCCCAGCGAACGTCAGCGAGTCGCCGATGTTCATGCGCGCTCGCACCGAATGCGACATCTTCCAGGCCCATCCATCGCTTCCGACGATCTGGTTCAAGTACGTCCAGCGGCACCCCAGCGTCCACATCGCCGACGCGATGATGTGCGGAACGCCGGCAATCCGGGTGGCAAACTCGTAGTCATAGTGATCGCGGCGAAACGCCTCGGTGGCCATCGCCCAACGGACCACTGTGGGAACGGTGACCCGAATCATCTTGCTCGGCAGCGCCTGGCCCTCCGTGAAGTCCTCGAAGTCCACGCGCGAGTGATCGAGGGGCTGCGGAGGAGGCATGCTAGGCGGGTCCCTGGGCTCGAGCGGTTTGGCCGATTGACGGCGGCGCTCGCCGGATTGCTCCATCCATACGAGGTTCATATCGTGGTTCGCGACCGTCTCGCCGCGCTGGTTTTTCCAATCCGTCCGCACGACGTAGAACGCGAGCGAGCCGTTGCGGC
>JBOIEI010000296.1:0-7670 GCA_050741055.1 Burkholderiales bacterium
TACAGACGCAGAAAGTGCTCGCGATAGTATTTCAACTCGCCGATCGACTCGTGGATGTCGGCGAGCGCTTCGTGTTTTCCCGCCTTCACCAGCCCGTCGAGCAGCGCCGGACGCCAGCGCCGGGCAAGCTCCTTCAGCGTGCTCACGTCGAGATTGCGATAGAGGAAGTACGCCTCCAGACGCGGCATGTAGCGAGCGAGAAAGCGCCGGTCCTGGTGGACCGAATTGCCGCACATCGGCGAGGTGGACGGCGGCACGAGCTCGGCAACGAAGTCGAGCATGCGCTGCTCGGCCTCCGCCTCGGTCGTGGTGGCAGCGCGCACCCGTTCGGTCAGTCCGGTACGGGCATGCGTGCTCGTGTTCCAGGAATCCATCGCGCTCAGAACGCTGTCCGGCTGATGTACGACCAGAACGGGAGCTTCGGCCACGACTTCGAGATTTGCGTTCGTGACCACGATCGCGACCTCCAGCACTTTGTCCCGGTCGGGGTCGAGCCCGCTCATTTCCATGTCGATCCAGATGAGGTTGGCGGCGTCCTGTGCCATAATGATCCCGCGCTTGAGCCGGCTTTATTGTGGCACAAGTTCAGCAGCCTCCGAAGATTCCATGCATCCATTCACGGCCCTGTTCCTGGCCGCATTGCTGCTCGCCACCGCGGTGCGGTTGTATCTGGCATACCGGCACGTGCGCTACGTGTGCGCGCACCGCGACCGCGTGCCGAGCGCATTCGTCGGCGCCATCCCGCTCGAAGCGCATCGAAAAGCGGCCGACTACACGGCGGTCAAGACCCGCTTCGGCATGCTCGGCACGCTGGTGGACGCGGTCGTTCTGCTCGCGCTGACTTTCGGCGAGGGCTTGAACTTCGCGCACCGGGTGGTTTCCGACGTGCTCGCGCCCGGGATCGGACAAGGTATCGCGTTGATCGCTTTGGTGGCGATTGTATTGAGCCTGATCGAAATCCCGTTTTCGCTTTATCGTACCTTCCGCATCGAGGAGCGCTTCGGCTTCAACAAGATGACGCTGAAGCTGTTCCTGATCGACCTTGTCAAAGGGGCGCTGGTTGCGGCGCTGCTCGGTTTGCCGCTGGTGGCGCTCATCGTGTGGCTCATGAACGTCGCGGGCAGCCTCTGGTGGCTCTATGCCTGGGCCGCATGGAGCGCTTTCAATCTGCTCATGCTCGCCCTCTATCCCACGTTCATCGCGCCCTTTTTCAATCGCTTCTCGCCCATGCAGGACGAAGCGCTGAGAGGGCGCATCGAGCGGCTGCTGGCCCGCTGCGGCTTCCGTGCGCAAGGCCTGTTCGTGATGGACGGGTCACGCCGCAGCAGCCACGGCAACGCCTATTTCACCGGCTTCGGCCGCTCCAAGCGCATCGTATTCTTCGATACCCTGCTCGCCCGCCTCGAGCACGCCGAAATCGAGGCCGTGCTCGCGCACGAGCTCGGACATTTCAAGCACAAGCACGTGCTGAAGCGGATCGCATGGATGTTCGCCGCCAGCCTGGGGTTGTTCTGGCTGCTCGGCAGTCTCATGAGCCACGATTGGTTCTATCGTGCGCTCGGCGTGCAATCGCCTTCCACGGCCATGGCGCTGCTTCTGTTCTTCCTGGTGCTGCCAGTGTTCACGTTCCTGCTACAGCCCGTGGCTGGGTTCTATTCGCGCCGGCACGAGTTCGAGGCCGACCGGTATGCCGCGCAAAACGCCTCGGCGGCCGAGCTCAAGCAGGCGCTGATCAAGCTGTACAAGGACAACGCCTCGACCTTGACACCCGATCCCTTGCATTCGGTCTTCTACGATTCGCATCCCCCCGCGGCTGCTCGCATCGCGCGCCTGGAAGCAGCCGCACCGGCTACCTGAGACTGCGAGCGGAGAATCGCGATGAGCGAAACAGCGACGCAACTGAGCGCGAAGAAGTGCAAGCCTTGCCAGCGCGGGGATACGCCACTTTCGCCCGCGGAGATCGAGCGGTTGCTGCTTGAGCTCGACGGTTGGGCGCGGCGCGACGGGGTGATCACGAAGACTTTCCGCTTCCCGGATTACTGGCACACCATGGCGTTCGTCAACGCCACCGCTTGGATTTCTCACCGCGAAGATCACCACCCGGACCTGCATGTCGGCTACGACAGTTGCCGCATCGACTATTGCACGCATGCGATCGGCGGCTTGTCGGAGAACGACTTCATCTGCGCCGCCAAGGTGGACGCGCTGCTTCGCCTGTAGCAAGTTTGCGCCAAGTGGCCGACAGCTCGCCCTACCTAGGAACCTGCCCGCCAGGCGGGCACACGACGCTCCCCTCTCCCTCCGGGAGAGGGGCTGGGGGGTTCGGCCGGGGTTTCGCGAACCATGGTTCGCGCCGACCGAACGGCATCGGCCTGCAAGCCGATGCGCGCCCTGCAAGGGAGGGAAGGGACGCCACGCAGGCTCGGGGGCGCAATCTGCGATGCTTGTATCGTGGCGTCTCTCGCCCGCTGCACGTGCATCGGTAGATGTCTACAGCTGCGGCGACCGCTGTCTCCGACGTGGACGCTCAGATCGTCGCCAGCCACGGTCAGCGCTTCCTGGTCCAGACGCAGGCTGGTGACGTCGTCTCGTGTTTCGCCCGCAGCCGGCTCGGAACGATCGTCTGCGGCGATCGGGTACGAATCGCGCGCACCGGTTCCAGCGAAGGGATGATCGAGGCCGTGCATCCACGCGGCTCGCTCATCTACCGCTCCGATCGCAAACGCGAAAAGGCGATCGCAGCCAACGTCAGCCAGGTGGTCGTCGTGCTGGCCAACACGCCGCGCCCCAACGCGGAATTCATCGACCGCTGTCTGGCCGCCCTCGAACATGCCGGCGTCATGGCGCTGCTGCTGCAGAACAAGATCGATCTCGATCCGCAACGCGCGCTGCAACGCATGCTGCTCGCACGCTATGGGGCGCTGGGCTACCCGATCCGCGAGCTGTGCGCGCACGCGGCCGTCGAGCCGCTCACGTCGGCATTGCAGGCGCAAGCAAGCCTTTTGATCGGCCAATCCGGGGTCGGCAAGTCGACCATTGTGAACGCATTACTGCCCTTCGCGGGCGCTCGCACGGGCGAAATGTCGCGCTCCGAGGCAGGACGCCATACCACGACCCATGCCCGGCTCTACCGGCTGGGCGCGGACACAACACTGATCGATTCACCCGGCATGCACCAATTCGGCCTGCAGCACATTGCGCCGGCGGAGCTGGCCGCGTGCTTCGTCGAGTTCCGCCCTCTGGCTGGGCAGTGTCGCTTCAACGATTGCCGCCATGCCGACGAGCCCGGCTGCGCCCTGCACGAGGCCGTGCGTCAGGGGCGAATCGCACCCGAGCGGATGCGCTCCTATGAGCGGATACTACGCTCGCTCGAGCCGCCGCTCGGCGCTCGCTCAGCCGCCGGCCGAGCCGAACCAGCTCGCCACCGTCACCAGCGCGATGACGACGAGCCATAGCACCAGCGCGCGCCAGATGAGACCCACGGCGCTGGTCATGAGCTCGGCGTCGGCCTCCTCGCCGGTGCCCAGTTCCGGGCGCACCTCCAATGGCGCGGGGCGCCCTTCCAACGGCGCGGGGCGCTCTGCCAATGGCGCGGGGCGCCCTGCCAATGGCGCGGGCGTTCCGACCACCGAGCCCAGGCGCACACCGATCGCGCCCGCACCGGCGGCGAGCACGATGCCCTCGGAGCGATCCGGCCATGCGTTCGCCTGCGTGCGCCAGCAGTACAGCGCGTCCTCGAAATCGCCCGTTACTGCAAACGCGATCGCGGTGAGCCGCGCCGGGATCCAGTCGCACCAATGGAATACTTCCCGGCTGAAACGACCGAAGCGGTCGAGCTCCGTGTCGCTGCGCGCGCCCCAGCGGTCGCGAACCAGCGCAGCCAGACGGTAGAACACGGCGCCGGCGGCGCCGAACACGGCGAACCAGGCGATCACGCCGAAGACGTGCCGGTGCGCGCAGGCCAGCCCGCGTTCGATGGCAAGCCGCGCCACTTCGTTCGCCGAAAGCTCTTCGGTCGGACCACCGCGCCAGCGGCCGATGCTCGCCCGCGCCTGGACCAAATCGCCCGCGCGCAAGGCATCGTGGGTCTCGCGGTAGGAGCGGCTGAAGGCGCGAAAGCCCATGGTGAGATAGAGCACGCCGATATCGAACAGCAGCCCGAGCAGCGGCACCGTGCGATGCAGCCACAGCGCGATGGCGGCAACGATGAGAACGATCGGAGCCGTGGCGAGCGCCCAGGCGAGAATGCCTTGCCGGTAGCTGCCGGCGTCGAGACGGCGCTCGATGAAGAGCAGAAAGCGGTGAAACTGAGTGTAGACCGGATGGGTCGGCGAAAGCGCGCGCGCCTGCTCAAGCAGCAGCGCCGCGGCCAGAGCGAGAAATGTCACGGCCCATTACACGTAACGAATGTCGATCACGGACACGTCTTGCGGCGTTCCGGCCCGCTTCCACGCAAACGAGTCGCCGACGCGCAACCCGATCAAGGCCGTCCCCAGCGGCGATGCCCAGCTGATCCGTCCGGCGTTCACGTCCGCCTCGTCTTCGCCCACGATTCGATAAGTCGTGCGCGCCCCGGTCTCGTTTTCGATCTCGACTTCGGCGCCGAATCGAACTTCTTCCTTCGGTTGACCGGCCGGGTCCACCACGATGGCCCGCTCCACTCGCCCCTGGAAATAACGCAGATCGCGCTTGACTTCGAGCAGGCGGGTACGCGCCATGGGGTCGTCCTGCGCCGCCAGCCGATCGCGCTCTTCCTGTAGCGCGTGCACGCGTGCGTGCAATTGCGCGAGACCGGGAGGCGTCACGTAGTTCGCGTGCGGGCTCTGCGGACGCTCGGGTAGCTCGTCGGACGGCAGATTGTCGTCGGCTTCCTTGACGAAGGCACGGCTCATGGCGATTTACCGTAGCTGGTTCGCGGCCAAGCTAACATCATGTGCGCAGCCTGTCAAAGACGCGCTCGACGAAAGAGAAACGCCCGGGCGGCGCGCCGAGGCAAGACCGGTCACCGCGGTGTTCGATTTTCTGCGAGACGAACGCTTCTCCGTAAGCCCGCCTCATATCGGCCCCGAAACACCCTACGGACATCGTCGAGCACCCTGGGCATTTCCCGCGCGTCAGATCCACCGGGCGGCGCACTGGCTATCGTGCCCGCGCCACCTCTTCACCCAGCCGCGCTCACGGCCAATGACTTCCTGATACAAGAATAGTATGGCTGCGAGGGCCTGGTTTTGCGTCGAGGTCGAGCCGTTGCGCCCGCCGGCGAGATAGCGCAGAAGCCTGCGATGGGCTGTGCGCCCACATCCGGGTGACGCTTGCCATGAAACAGGATCAACCACCTGGCCCAGATACGTACACCAGTTCCTTAGTCTTGCTGTAATGGCGGATTCGCAGGGATGCGAATCTGGTCGAGCCGGCGCGAGAACTCCAGTTCCGGGTGTGTGACATGGCTCGGGCTATGGACGGGTGGGGCAGTATTTGAGTTTGGACAACATACTCGCTGCATCCCGATGTACTATCCGGCGAAAATAATAGCTTTAGCGGTTTATGGCCTTTACTTATGGCGCAGATGTTTTATACCGTTGGACTATCACCCAAAAATGGAAGTTAGGCATTCTCGATAGATCGGTGGAACCCTTAGCCGTGCACGATTCGATCGCTGATCTCAAGGAGTCGGATCTCATCCGACAGATCCTGGCCGACGAACATTGGCGTCAACGGCTAATTGGGCTGCATGGTATTCCTGACGACTCCGAGCTGTATCCGGAGGTTTCCCTCGAAGGGCTTGAGCGTCTTGAAGGTGACATTGATCTTTTGCTGGTACCCCCAGGGAAGCCGGAGTATTCAACGGCCATTCAGGTCAAGCGAGTCAAGGTCAGCGAGTCAAGCTTCGCGACGGATGCCCCGAACAAACTGGCTGAGCTTAAGAAGCTCAAGCAGCAGGCCAATCCCCTAGACCACGTCGGCTTCTGGCAGGTCTATTGTTTCGTTCTAGTAGCCGTGGATAGTCGAAGCCACAATGCGGGTGTGTTCACCTATGCGGGTTTAACACCTTCGCTGCGCGCGAAGATCGATGATGCAATCTCCCTCCAATCTCTCTCGGATCGCGTCGGTTTGATCCACTACGAGTTTGTCCAACCGATCGACGGTCGTCCGCTAGGTGCTGGAACATACTTCGCACGGCCTAAACGAATAGCCAAACCTATGCCTCAGCCCTCCATGGTAACGGAATGGGTCAGACAAGCCGTTCTACGAAAGAATGCCTAACCGGCGCATGAAGACGGACGCTCAACAGCGGCGCTGTGCGCCACTGTTTCGTGCCGCTTATGCGCATCGTTGGTCGCAGCAACTGGCCAAAGATCGCTCGCTTCGAAGCTCACGTATGTCGCATTGGCGATCGCAGTCCTCGTCGCCGCTGCGCTCGCTGCAATCATTATGAAACGCAGCGTGTTCCGCGGCGGCAACGAGCCGTGGCCGTTCTATGCCAAGAAGGTGCTTACTCAGCCGGAACAAGTTCTTTATCATCGCCTCGTCGCGGCCATGCCTGAACACATCGTCCTCGCACAAGTGCAATTGTCGCGCGTTCTTGGTGTCAAGAAGGGGTTCCACTTCAACGAGTGGAATAATCGCATTAACCGCATGAGCCTCGACTTTCTTATTTGCTCGAAGGACTCATCCGCTATTTTCGGTGTTGAGCTTGATGACAAGACTCACTCAAGGCCATCTCGTGCGGAGGCTGACTCGAGGAAGGAGAAGGCAATGCGAGGTGGTCCAAAGCCCGCGGTCGCTCGATTTCGCGGACGAGAACAACAGTTCACTACGAGCAAAGACGCCTACCTCTGGTTGATCGAGCGACTCGTCGGGACGAAGCCAGGCGTCTTCGACGCCCCCTCCAAGGACACTATTTATCTCGCTCTCGGTCGGAAAGGAACTACTTCGGACGCAACCTCAAGAAGATGTTTCACGGATCCCCCGAGCTCGCCGATAACCCGAGCAACTACGCACGACTTTCGAACGGGTGGTACGCGAACCTCAATCTCAACAACACCCAGAAGTTCGATGTACTGATGAGGTTTGCCGCGCTCGCGGGGCTCGAATATCCGAAGGAGTGGGATTGGCAGTTCTGGATCCGACCGAGTCACTCATCGATAGCCAGGCTGCTACGGTAAGGGCGAAGCAGCTCCTTGAAGAGCTTTCTGCCCTGGGCACGAAACGTGACGTGGAAGGTGTCGATGTCGGCAATGCGGAGGCCCGATAAATGGTTAGCGACACGTTTAGCCGGATCGTGTCGCTGGTTGATTCGAACGATATTCGAGTCTCCGAGCACGGCTTGTCGAAGATGGCATTACAACCGCTGATGTTCTTGTAGGGTCCGCAAGCGACCGTGGTCGAGGACTACCCTGACTTCCCCAAAGGACCATGTGTGCTGTTGCTACAATTCGAGATCGATGCCCGCGCATCAATCGCGTAGTGCAGGAACAGATTCGCGAGCAACGGGCTGACCCACACCGCCCTGGGGCGCACCGCGGTCACGCGCCACCCGTTGTCCGCTCTCGGTTTTCATGGGTGCCCGCAGCCACCGTTCGCCGCAGTTCGCCGCACGCTTACGCGTCCTGTGCGGCGACGTGAATCAAGCGGCTCGATGCCTCTGCATACACGGCACGGTGCGCCGC
>JBOIEI010000297.1:0-7160 GCA_050741055.1 Burkholderiales bacterium
GCTGCGGCCAGGCGGCGGAAAAACGACTCGTGCTCGCGCTTCACCGCGGCCCGCGGCGAGCGCGGCCGGCCCCACGCATGCCACAGCAGCGCCGCTCCGGCGTGGTCCAGGTGCGCCACCGGGCGCAAGTCCCACGCGACCGACGCGTCTGCGGCCGCCCGCTCGAGCTCGACTTGCAGCTCGCTCAAGCATGGCTGCAGCGCCGGCAGGCTCCACGACCCGTGTACTTCGATCGAGCGCGCGCCGTCCGCGGCGGCGTGATACACCAGCCGAGGCGGCTCGAGGCCGGCATCCGGCGCGTTCACCGCACGCTCCGGCGCGGCCGGGAGAAGGGACGATCGAGGGCGGGGCGACAGGGGATGTGTTTCATGGGGATGGACACAAGCTCACTCTGCGGCCGGGAAGCGCGCGGGAAACCGCCCCATGCGTCGGGTGCAAAAACGGCCGCCGCGCGCAACGTCGAGCAGGAGGCTCAGCCGTGGATATAGTTTTCGAGCTGGCGAATGATGAATTCCTGCTCGGAAATCATCTCCTTCACCAGGTCGCCGATCGACAGCACGCCGACCAGGCGATCGCCCTCGAGCACCGGCAGGTGACGCACCCGCTTGTTGGTCATGAGGGCCATCAATTCCGGCACCGTCTGCTCGGGGCGCGCATACATCACCCGTTCGGTCATGATCTCGCGCACCTTCGTATCCTGCGACGACTTCCCCTTGAGAATGACTTTGCGCGCGTAGTCGCGCTCGGACATGATGCCCACGAGCCGCGCGCCCTGCACCACCAGCACGGCGCCGATCTCGCGCTGCGCCATCAGCTTGAGCGCATCCAGCACGTTGCTGTCCGGAGCAACCGAGATCACCTCGGCCCCTTTCGTGTCGAGCAGCTGGCGGACGGTTTTCATGGTTGCTCCTCGCGCCTGGAGATGCCACGCGGCCCTGCCGGGCGCACCCACTTATGGATCGATCAGCCTGATCGATGGTAGCCCAAATCCGCACGGCGGATAAAGCTCCAGATACTCGCGCGCGCGTCGCCAGCGTCCACGCGCTCGGCACACCGGATCGCTGGCGTTCCAGCGTTCGCACGCAGCGAGCCCCTCGCGTTCGGCTATTCGCCGCCGGCCGCCTGCGCCGGCGGCGCGGCGCGCTCGAGCATCTCGGCCGCCTGCTCGGGCGACAAGGCCTGGCTGAAGAGGAAGCCCTGCATCTCGTCGCAACCCTGAATGCGCAGGAACCGCGCCTGCTCCTCGGTTTCCACGCCCTCGGCCACGGCGCGCAAGCCGAAGCTGTGGGCCATGGCGATCACGGCACGCGCGACCGCCGCTCCGTTACCCGGTTGCGCGATGGAGGCAATGAAGGAGCGGTCGACCTTCACGGCATCGAGCGGAAAGCGCTGCAAGTGAGCGAGCGAGGAGAAACCGGTGCCGAAATCGTCCACCGCCACCCGCACGCCCTGCTCCTTCAACATGCGCAAAGCCCGCACCGCGCGCTCGGCGCTTTGCATGATGGTCGCCTCGGTGATCTCGAGCTGCAAGGTGCCGGGCTGCAGGCGCGTGGCGCGCAGCACATCCTCGACGCAGCCCACCAGATTGCCATGGGCGAAGTGGCGCGGCGAGACGTTGACTGCCACGCGCACCGGTTTGGATCCGCGGTCCTGCCACATCCGCGCCTGCGCGCAAGCGGTGCGCAGCACCCATTCGCCGATGTGGACCGCCAGCCCCGTTTCCTCGGCGAGCGGCATGAATTCCGCCGGCGCAACGATGTTGTCCTCTGCGCGCCGCCAGCGCAGCAACGCTTCCATGCCGACCACGCCGCGGCCGTCCATGTCGAACATCGGCTGGTAGACGAGCAGCAGCTCGCCGCGTTCCAGCGCGTGGCGCAGCGACGCTTCCAGGTCCAGTCGCTCCAGCGACAGCCGGTTCATGTGCGGCGAATAGAACTGGTACTGGTTCTTGCCCGCTTCCTTCGCCCGATACATGGCGATGTCGGCGTGCTTGAGCAGCGCATCGGCATCCTGGCCGTCGTTGGGATAAGTCGCGATCCCGATGCTGGCCGAGATGTGGAACTCGTGGCCGTCGAAGAAATACGGCTCGCCGGCCTGATCGATGATCTTCTGCGCCACGCCCGCCACCTGCATGGCGGACTCGTATTGCTCGATCAGGACGACGAACTCGTCACCGCCGTGGCGGCCCACCGTATCGCCCTCGCGCAAGCTGTCGCGCAGCCGATCGGCCACTTCGCGCAGCAACCGATCGCCCGCCTCGTGACCCATGGTGTCGTTCACCACCTTGAAGCGGTCCAGGTCGATGAACAGCAACGCCACCTTGTGATCGTAGCGCGCGGCCTGCGCCAGCGCCTGCCCCAGGCGCTGGCCGAAGATGGTGCGATTCGGCAAGCTCGTCAACGGATCGTGGCTCACCACGAATTGCAGGCGGCGCTCGGTCTCGCGGCGCGCGATATGCTGGCCGATCAGGGCGCCGAGCTGACCCGCGACGCGCAGCAGATCCTGATCGGGTTGGCGCGGGCTGCGCGAGTAGAGCTCGATCGCACCGAGCGTTTCGCCATCCACGCACACCGGGAAGGCAAGAGCGGTACGCAACCCCGCGTCGCGCACGGCGGCTGCGAGCACGCTCGGTTCCTGTTCCAGATCGGCTGCCCAAACCGGCATCGCCCGGGCGAAGACCTTGCGCGCGAGCGCGGTCGTTTCCTGGCTGCCAATGCGCGCCGCTTGCGCCACCGCGCCGAAGCGCTCGAGCGCCGAATCGCCCGGCGCGTGCCACCATTCCTGGCAACGCAATGCCCCTTCGCCCGGCTCCGCCACCCAATGCATTCCGCATATCCAGTCGGACAGGCCGCAAAACGCCTGTATCGTGCGGATGACCGCGTCGCCCGCGCTATCGGATTCCGCCAGCGAGCGGGTCACGACACCCTGCAAAATCATGTGACGTTCGGCACGCTTGCGCGGCGTGCTGTCGACATAGATGCTCAGGACGGCGAAAACTCGACCGTCGCGATCCGTAAGCGGAATGGCGCGGACCTCGGCACTGAAGCGGCTTGCGTCGCTGCGAACGCACTCGAGCTCGGCCTGCTCGATGCGCTCGCCGTCGAGAACGCGCTGCAGGCGGCGCTCGGCGCCGATCCGGTCGGCATCAGGGCCGAAAGGCAGCGCATGGCCCACGACTTCGGCGGCACGCCAGCCGAACAGCTTCTCCGCCTCGGGATTCCAGATGCGTATGCGGCCGTGCTGATCTTCCACCACCACCGCCATCGGCGCGCAATCCAGCAGGATTCCGAGCCATTTGCCGTCGTCTCCGGGGTGCAGCAGCAAGGCGTCCGCGAAGGACGGCAGATTCGATTCATGACCCACAATGATCTCGTTCTTTGGCCCGTCTCGGTGCGCGGGCGAGTCCGGCCTGGAACGCAAATGCCGTGCCGATGGGTCGTCCGGACGGCGGATTCTCACGGGTTGCACCGCTTACTCGAGCGCTCCGCGCGCTTCGAGGGCCGCTGCGAGGGCTTTGGGAGCCGCGGCCGAATCGTTCCCGCCTCCTCTCGATCCGAGCAATGCATTGCGACCCGCGCCGATGCATATGGCATAGCGGAGCGCCATGGGCCACCTCATGGCGACCAGCCCGATGAATCGGGAATATTCGGTCATGGCTGCAATCTCAGCCGCATTGCCAGCGCGCGCGGCGCGCGCCTTGGTCGGTCCAATCCGCGACGCGGCGGCGCACTTCCCCGATATTGGCGAAGGCCATGGCGGCCGACGTCCCGAGGCCCACGGTATTCATGGCGCCACGGGCCGTCACCACGGTCTTGATGCGGAAACCGCGCCAGCCTCGCAGCGGCATGGTGTCGGGCAGCTGAACCGGAGGCGAGGCGTTTTGCCAGATGCCGGCGATGCGGGTCTCATAGGGTGCCCCGCGGGGACTGCGGTTCGCCGAGACGAACTGCAGCTCGAACCGGACCTGGCCATCGGCGCCCGGGCCGATCTTGCCCGTGACGCGCCAGGGCGCGAGGAACTCGCCATCGGCGCCGATCGCCGAGACTTTCACCGCCCGATCGTGCTCGACTGCGTCGATCGGCATTTCGCGCTTGATGCTCGCCGGGCCGGCAGGCACGGCGCGCTCCAGCAGGTGCAGTACCAACTGCAGCATCAGCAGCGGTCCGTTGAAGCTGTCGAGCTCGCGCCCTCGCTCGAGCGGGACGTCGCGCGCAAGCAGTACGCCGTTCGCCACCAGCATGAGCGCCCCCGCGCGTGCCCGTCCTGCGCGCGTTTCCTCCAGCTCGAGCAGGATATCGTCATTGCCCGAGCGCTGAAAGCGCCACTGTGCAGAAAACCCCAGCCGCTCCTGGGTCACGCCGAGCAGCACCCGATTGCCCTTGGCCCATTCGGAGCTCGCAACCGCCGGATCTGCCGGCGGCTGCCGGGATTGAGCCGCAGCCAGGGTCGCCGCCAAGGCGAACGAAATCCCGACCAGGGTCGTTTTGAGCCTGCAATCCATGTTTTCCGGCTGCCCCCTGCGAAGGCGCAAGTGTACTGATTCCCCGAGCATTGTGCACAAACCGGGGACGGCCCTGGCCCAACCGTGTAGGTTGGGCCAGTCCCGCATATGAACGTGGTTTGTTATAGTGCTCCGCGCCCCTCCGCCCCGACCACCCGATTCTCCGAAGGAAATCCGATGCCTGTACTTTTCGGCGCCCGAACGTTTGCCCGGATGCAACGGCACGCACGGACGTGTCCGCGAACGATTGCAACGCTTACGCAGTACCAGCCTCGCTTGGGGGAGGGTCGTCAGCCTGCACGTCGCCGCAGCATTGTTTGCGCGCTCGCGGGCCTGATCGCGACGGCGCTGCCGCTTTCGGCCGGGGCGCAGGACTATCCCGTCCGCCCGGTGCGCGTGATCGTCGGCTTTTCGCCCGGGGGCGCACCGGACCTGATTGCACGCCAGATTGCCGAACCGCTCGGCGCCCACTTCGGCCAGACGTTCGTGGTCGACAACCGCGCGGGCGCCAATGGCGTCATCGGCGCCGACATCGTGTCGAAGGCCACTGCCGACGGCCATACGCTGCTGGTGACCTCGGCTTCGTTCGCGATCAGCCCGAGCATCTACCGCAAGCTGCCGTACGATCCGATTCGGGACTTCGCACCGGTGACCAATATCGCGCTCGGCGGCGGATTGATTCTGAGCGTCAATGCGAGCTCCCCGATCAAGAGCGTGAAGGAGCTGATCGCAGCGGCCCGCAAGCCGGGCGCACGGCTCACTTACGGATCCGCCGGCATAGGCAATTCGCAGCATCTGACCGCAGCGCTGTTCAACGCGCGGGCAGGAACGCAGATGTCGCACGTTCCGTACAAGGGCGGGGGACAGGCCATCGCTGCGTTGCTCGGCTCGGAGGTGAACATCCTGTTCGCCTCGGCCACCTCCACCATGGCCTACATCAAGGCCGGACGGTTACGGCCGCTCGCCTACAATCACTCCAAGCGCCTCGATGCGCTGCCCGACGTGCCGACGATGGCCGAGGCGGGCGTGAGCGGCACCGAGATCGAGGGCGGCAGCTGGTACGGGGTGTTCGCACCGCCGCGGACGCCGCGCGCCATCGTCGTGCGGCTGCAGCAGGAGATCGCGCAGGCAGCCCGCCAGCCGGCGGTGCGCAGCCGCTTCGCGACTTTGGGGCTGGAGCCCGACGGGCGTACTCCGGGGGAATTCAAAATCTTCGTCGAACGCTCGATCGCGCGCTTTCGCGAGCTGGTGAAGCTGGCGGGAATCGAGCCGCAGTAGGTTCTGTGGTCCGTCCGCTAGAGCTCGTTGACGTAGCGGGCGAGCATCTGCTCCTGCGTCTCGGCCGGTTCCGGCGAGCCGCTCTGCTGCTTGATCATCTGCCCCATGGAGGGGAAGCGCGCGCGCTCGATGCGATTGTCCGCGCTCCACAGCCGCGAGCGCATGAGTGCCTTCGCGCAATGCAGATACGCTTCCTCGACCTGGATCTCGACCACCACGCGAGGCGTATGCCGCTCACCCTGAAAGCGCTCCAGCAACTCGGGTTCGTTCCGTAGCAGCGCCCGGCCGTTGATGCGCAAGGTCTCGTCCATGCCGGGGACGAAAAAGATCGTTCCGCAGCGCCCGCTCTGGACGATGTTGGCGTAGGAGTCGAGCCGGTTGTTGCCGAAGGCGTCCGGTAGATGCAAGGTGCGGTCGTCGATCACCTGCACGAAGCCCGGCGCGCCGCCGCGCGGCGAGGCATCGACGCGCCCGTCCTTGTCGACCGTGGCGAGCACCAGGAAAGGCGCGAGGCCGACGAACTGGCGGCAGTGAACGTCCAGCCGGTCGAGTTGTTTGAGAAGCGCGCGCGGCTTGGGTTCGGGGTAGACGCGACGCAGCTCCTGCAGGCTATCGATCATGACGCCTCCGTTCGGTGCGCAGACGCTGGAAGCCAGCTCGTTTGCGCGACAAGTTTACACGCAGCCGCGTCCGCCCAGTGTGCACGACCGGGTGAGCGGCAGGATGGCCGGGAGAAAGAGGAGAGTGTCGTGGGGAAAGCGGCTTGCCAGCCACTTTCCGGAACATCAAGGGTTGACGCGATTCGGCGCCGGCCGGCCCGCTAGCACCGCGACCACGTTGCGCGCCGCCGTCATGGCCATGGCGAGCCGGGTCGCGCGGGTCGAGCTGCCGATGTGCGGGGCGAGCACGACGTTCTTCAACGCAAGAAATCCGCGATTGAAGTGAGGCTCGCCCTCGAACACGTCCAGCCCGGCCGCGCGGATCGTGCCGCTCGCCAGCGCCGCGATCAGGGCCGCATCGTCCACCACTCCGCCGCGGGCGGCATTGACCAGGATCGCGGAGCGCTTCATGCGGGCGAGCTGGGCAGTGCCGATGAGATGATGCGTTGCAGGCGTATACGGCACCTGCAGCACTACGAAATCGGATTCGGCCAGCAGCTCCTCCAGCGGAACATAGCGGGCCTTAAACGCGGCCTCGACGGCCGGGTCCACGCGCTTGCGGTTGTGGTAAAGCACCCGCATGTCGAAGCCCGCTGCGCGCCGCGCGATCGCCTGCCCGATGCGCCCCAGGCCGACGATGCCGAGCGTGGCGTGGTGGACGTCGGTGCCGAGCAGCTGCTTCAGATACCAGCCGGTCCACTCGCCGTTGCGCAGATACGCCT
>JBOIEI010000298.1:0-10410 GCA_050741055.1 Burkholderiales bacterium
GCTCCAGATGAGATCGTCCATCGCCTCTACGGCATCCTTCCAGGCCTCGCTTTCGATGCCTTCCCTGGCATGCACGACCAGCAGCAGCTTGATCCATTCCTGCGCGACGAACTTGAGCACCTCGGGCGGTAGCTCGCGCACGCGGATGCGGGCGAGGACCTCCTGCTGCGCGGCGTTGCGCGCGAGCGCCAGGTGCTCCATCTCTTCGACCTGCTTGGCTTGCGCCAGCGCTTCCTGCTCGATGCGCCGGTCTTCCTCGGCCATGAGCTCGAGCAGCTCGTCGCGCGCGCTGGTGAAGATCTGCAGGTCGTCCTGGTAGCCTTCCACCAGCTGCTGCACGACGCTGTCGATGCGCGCGAACAGCGGATGGGCATCGTTGAAGTCGGCGGGCAGGCGCAGGGCCACTTCGCCTACCGCGTCGAGCAGGCGCCGGGCCGGATGGCTCTTGGTGGAGAAGAACGATTTGTCCGAGATCGCGACCTTGAGCATCGGAATCTGCAGCCGGCCGATGAGCCCCTTGATGGTGCTGGGCACCTTGGGGTCGTCGAACAGCTCGTCGAACAGCATGGCGATGATGTCGAGCGTCATGCGATCGAGCGGATTCATGCCGGCGCCCAGCGTGCTCGTCTTGAGCTGATGCAGCACGTTGTTGAGGCTGACCGCACCGGCGGTCACTGCGCCGGCCGGCGCGCCCTCAGGGTTCGCTGCGGCATCGGCGTCGGCATCAATGCCGGCGCCGATGTCGGCGGAGTTGCCGAGCTGGATGCGGGTGAGCGCATTCAGCAGCTCGGCGCCCTGCACAAACACCACGCCTGCGGCCGAGGGCGCCGCGCCGACCAGCGGCATCATGCCGGCCGGCAGGTTTGCGCTCTCCCCGGCCAGCATTGCACTGCTGCCGGGGAGAACGCCCACGGCCGCCGGCATGAGCCCTGCGGCACCGCCGACGACGCCGTCGAGGCCCGGTGCTACCCCGACCGCGCCGGAGATCACCGGAAATGTTCCACTGCCCCCCGGGACGGCATTCGCACCTGCGGCTAGAACGCCTGCTGCCGGTAGCGCCATGCCGGCGCCGGCAGCCGCCATCGGCACGCCGCCCGGTATGCGAGCGGCGGCTGCAGCATTGTTCGCGACCAGCGTCTGCAGCATGGAGAACAGATCCTGGGCAGCCGCAGGAGCGGCGTTGGACGCGGCCGAATCCTGCATGGATTGTCCGTGGCCAGCGCCGCCTGTGCTGCCGGCGTCGCCGCCGCGCGCGATGCTGTAGCGGATCTGGGGCAGTATCGAATTGCGCACGAGCAGCGCGTTGACCGCCTTGTACACCGAGCGGATTTCGTCCAGCACCTGGTCGTCGAAGAGCCTCAGGAATACGCGCCGCACCGATGCATCGCAGTCGAGCTGCTGGCAGGCGAGCTTGAACGCGTCACAGACGACCTCGGGGCTGAACGGATTATCTTTGGCGGCGAGCCCCGCGTCGCCCAGCAGCACGCCGACCCGCTGGTCGAGCGCGCTCAGCTCTTCGTCGCAATAGGTGCGCAGCTTCTGCGCCATGTCGTTGAACTTGAGCGTCTCGTCGTAGTCGTCCTCGCCGATCAGCTCGAGCTCCTCGAACGAGCAGTCGAGCGTGTCGAACGGCTTGCCGATCTTGCGCGCGCGGTCGCTGCGGCGCTGGAAGTCGGCCCGATACGCGGCTTTGAAATGCTTCTCGATGGTCTCGCGCTGCTCGGTCGCGACCTTTCTCGCTTCCTCGTACAGGCGCCACTCCTCGCGGATCTGCGTGTCCTTGATGAGCTGGGTGATGATCTCGTGCGCGCTGTCGAGCATGAGGGCGACCGCCTCGTCCAGGCGCTCGCAGATCAGGTCGCGGCTCTTCTCCAGGATGCCGTCGAACGGCGACGGCCGGTACGGCCTGTCCTGGCGCACCGGCGCGGCGGCGAAGATATCGGAATGTGCGGGCGGCATATGCACTACGGATGAACAATGAACAGTCCGGGCTTCTGATCTTTAGAGACCAGACCCGCCCACACCATATCGGTCGCCGCCGCCGGCCGCTTTAGCCCCAGCCGGGGCGCTGCAGCGCAAAAAATCACACTCTGAAGCGGACAAGCGACCATGACAGGGCGTTGGCTGTTTCCTTGTCGTCACTAACGGCTGTTTTCCGGCAATATCAACCCGGCGCCAAGTGATGGCTTCCCGGACCCGGCAGGCGTCGAAGGCGGGACCCTCGGGGCGACCAGGCAATACGCGAATCCTGCCCTTTCGCACAGGGGAATCGCGATAGCATCGCGGCATGCGCACCAATCCTGCAGCGCCGGACCAGACGATCGGCGATCGGCTACTGCGTGTTGGCGCTCTACTATGTGGCGGTCGCGCCGCTGGTCCTCCGATACGTTCGCTGGGAAAGCGCTGCATACCTTGCACACGACGTCGTGACGCGTGCAGAAGTACTGCTGGCGTTGCTGGCGCACATTGTGGCCAACTTGATTCTCGCCGCGGGCGCCTGGCGCGCCTTGAGCATGAACCGCTGGATGAGCTGGATGGTGGTTTGGGCCGCCGCCGGGTTCCTCAGGTGGATGTGCGGCTCGCTAGGTTTCTCCATCTGGAGGGTCTTACAGGCGTCTGCGGCGCCCGATCCTCTGCAGACGTCCATTGTTTTGCTGTTGGTGTTGGTCAATTCGATGTGCTTCATTGTGCTTTGGTGAGCGGTCAGGAGCTTCAATGGCCGACGCGTACGCGCGCCGGACGATATGCGAACTCGGTAGAGCCGACTCGTGCACTTGGTACAGGTTCTACGCTGGCGCCACCGCCTTCTGTCGTTTACGCGAAACGGCCTGATTGAGGTCACTGTACGCCTGGGATGTCAGCTAGGCGTCGGGTGCAAGCCCACTCGGGCGTCCCATTCCGTCGGTTTTTTTACACGGATTGACGGACAGCGCCGCGCGCGATCTTGCCCTCGCCGATTATGCCGACGCGGCACGATTGACCAAGGGGCTATCGGGGGCGGACACGATGCTGGTGCTGCTCAATCTGCGTGCGTGCGAATCATCCCCGCCATCTGCACGCGCGTTCACAAGGCCGGCGAGAAAGCGCCTGCAAGAGACGAACTGGCAGCGGCACTTGGATCAGGCAGGCCATTCAACGAACGAGAGCAGGCAGTGGCATTGCTCGAGACACTCAAGCCCTGAATGCCTCAATCGTGTCGCGTCCCGGGTGGCAATCTTGCGCCGCCTGGTTGCGATCGACCCGAGCTTCGCAACCGGAAGGTTGCATTACCGTTCATTGGATGGCGGCCGTCGCCGCCAAGTACTCAGTCGCGCCTGATGTACCAGTAGAACCTGTAGCGGCTTTCCAGCTTGGCCTGCGGCGGCATGCGTACTTCGGTGCCGGAGATCACCGCTTGATACAACCGACCTCCCAGGTTCACGACCACCGGTACCGGTGACGGCAGGTAGCCACCGCCTGCATGACGGATCGAGCGATCGGCGGTCGTGAGGCCGGCGGTGCCTGAATCGATGGTTGCCGAAGCGTCCTCGTAGCTGATGGCATACTGCAGCGCGACGCCGAGATTGCTTCCGCACGTGGCCGAGGCTACGGAGGAGGGCTGATTGGTATTGAAGAAGGTCGTTCCCGCCAAGGTCACCGAGCCGCCGATGACTTTCTCGCCTGCGGCGAGCGTCATCATCCAGCCAGCGTTTCCCGTGAGCGAGGCTTTCGCCGCAGTTGCGTCCGCGGTGCTTCCGACCTGAATGGTATTGGCCGTGACGTCGAACAGGTCGGCTTCCGCTATGGGCGACGAGCGCGTGGACGTCAAGCCCACGTCCCGATCCTTGAACATGTAGAACCGGTTGACGACGCTCACCTCGAACGGATGCTCGCGATCTCCCGAGCCGATCAGCACGGCATCGTAGCGACCATTGGCATCGGACCCGTAGACCACGTCGGGTGGATACTGGAACTTGCGCCGGTTGTCGGCTGCGGAACCACCGACCGAGGCGAGCTTTACCACGGTCCAGTTGGTCATGTTGGCATCGTGCAGATCGCCGCGCCATAGATTGCCGCCGTTATCGCCGACATAGATTCGGTCGACGTAGCCGTCGCCATTGCGATCGAGGATCGTCACATCCGACGGTATGCTGTGCGTCATTGCGGCAACTACGAGGTTGTGCGTGGCCCCGCCGGGGATCGGGCCGGCCTGCCATAGCGGCTGACCGGTGATCGCGTCCAGCACCATGATCCCGCGGCCCATCGCGTCGGCGAGCGTCGTCGGATCGTTGTCCTGGTTGGGGTCGTAGCCGGCGCCCATGATGATGACCGGATTGGCGTGCGCGCGTATGCGCGCGACCTTGGGTTCCGACCAGGTCATTCCCAGCTCGGCAAACCCGGTGTCGCTGGCGGTTTTCTTCCACAACAGCCGGGGCGCCTGCGGATCGCTCACGTCGAGCGCGTACAGAAAGCGTCCGCCACGGCGCATGCCGACGTACAAATAAACCTTGTCGCCGTCGGCCGCCACCAGCTTGCCGTCGCCATTGACGTCCTTCTGGTAGATGCCTATGGGGCCGTCGGCGAAATACGGTCGCTTGTTCGTGTCCGAGATTCCCGGGGAATTGTCCCGCAGGCGTTTCAGCTTGCCGAAGAACTCGGCAGGCACGAAGCCCCATAGCTCGCTGCCGGCTCCGCTTCCCTGGCCACCCTTGATGGCGCGAAACACGCCGTCGTTGGAGCCGTAGAACGCGATCACGTCGTTCTCGTCGGAGGGTGAGTTGCGGTTGTAGTTGACGACAGCGGGCCGGGAATGCAGTACGTCCCCGTGCACGGATGCTCGCGCGTCCGTGCCGGAGCCGTTGGCGTTCTCGTCGCCGTTGTTGTCCTGGCCGCGCACCCAGTCGATGATCGAATCGCGCTCGCCGGAACTGGCCGCACCGAGCGCGGCCTGCGTGATGTCGCCGTTGCCGGTCGCGAACGGGGTGGCGGAAAGCAGGCTTCCCGCCACGCAAGTACCCGTGCACGAGTAGAGGTTGCGCGCGACCTGGCTGCTTGCATAGGTGGTGCGCAGGACCTGCGCGATCGCGCCTTTCTCCACCAGGTCGCCGTCCGGTCGGTCCGAGGCCCCGCCGGGGCCGTTCTCCTCGGCGCTGCGGAAGCTCCAGAAGGTCGAATCGGTCGTCCAGGCGCTCACCGCGGTGCCCGTGACGAATCCCGTGCCTGCATCTTGAGCAGGGTTGCCCAGCATGTCGGCGAGATAGACCGTTTGCGTGGCGCTGTCCAGAGCGAGCTTGTACATCTTGAGATTGCCAATCCAGCGCGGCGCCAGGGTCGAGTTGGGCCGGAACACGCCCATGTAGACCTGGTTGAGATGCGTGCCGCGAACATTCACGCTCACCGGCAGCGTGGTCGATGCGAATACGCCGTTGACGGCTTGTACCCGCACGAAGATCTGTTCCAGCGCCGCCACGATGGAGCTCAGATCGGTGCCGGCGAAGTATTCCCCCTTGCCCTGCCGCGCCATGCTCTTCATGAGCGCGATCTGCGATGCGACCGGGTTGGTGTTGACCTTCGAGGGATCGTAGACCGCGATCGTGAACACGTTCGCCGTCTGCCGCTCGGCAAACACCGGGTTGATGTCGTTGCTCGCCAGGAAGCGGGAATACTCGTCCGCCCAACTGGCCTGCTCGCTCGAGGGATTGAGCGCAATGGGGTCGCCGCCGAGCTTGCCCCCCAGCCCGTTGAGTAGTGCCTCGGCACTATTGTTCTCGCCGTTGTCGCTGGTGCCGTTGCTGATGAAGATGATGAAGTTCTTCTGGCAGCCGTCGCCGACCGGGCTCACGTAGGTCGTGCCCGAGGCCGACCCGCCGAAGGCGGCGTAGTCGCGCTTGACCTGGCCGGCGCCCGCCAATGCCGTTCGGCCGCCGAAGTAGAGATAGGCTTCGTGCATCGCGCGTGCGTACTGGGCATTGCTGCCCTTGTCGCCGGTCGGCCCGGTTTCCGTGAGCCCGGTAATGAGGTTGCGCAAATTCGTCCTGTTGCCGGGCACGCTGCCCGAGTCCGCCGTCATCTGGCGAATGTGGTAACGCGGATACGCACCCCGAACAGTCGAATTGCTTCCTCCGGTTTCGGTGAAGAGCATCAGCCCGATGTTGAACTGGTCGCTGAGGCCATTGATCACCGTGGAGAGAGCCTCCTTCTCGGTCGAGTAGGCGGTGCTGCCGGATACCGTCTGGCTCCAATTGGCCGTGTTGTCCCAGATGATGAGGACATTGGGCCGTTGCGCCGGAATGGTCGGATTGACCAGGAAGATATCGGTGTCGTCGTTCACCTGGCCCACGACTGTGGCGCAGTGTGCCGCCAGCGGCGACAGGAGAACGACCAGCATCCAGCATGCGCGGATCAGACGCTTCATCGTGTGCTCCGAAGTGGGTCGGACTAAGGGCAATTGCCTGCGGGCAACCGTATCCGCACGCCTTGTGCGGTCGTCGTGGCTGCCCCTGTGATGGAGTCGTTCACCGTGATCGGCACGTCCCAGAACGTATCCTCCGGTGAAACGCCCGATACGGCGCTGTATCCGCTCGCCGGGGTCGCCCGCACGCAGTTGCGGTTGCCGACCGCTACCGTCATGGCGCTGGGCGCAGTGACCGCCACCGGAGAGGTCGGCGAATAGAACGGCGCGATCTCGGAAAGAACCTGCTCCAGGGCCTGCTGAGCGACATTTTCGACGTTCTGTTGCGCCTGCAGATTGCCGACGATGCGCAGGTTGCCGGTCGCGATCCGGGTCGACGAGATCACGAACAGCGTGAGCACGATGAGCAATACCAGCGAGATGACGAGTACGGCGCCGCGCTGACGAGATGCGTTCATGGTATCTCCCTGCGGCCGGCGGGATTGACCATGCGGACCTGGGCGGTGAACGCATGCCGGCGGAAGTTGTCGCCCGGCGTCACGGAACCTGCGACACCGAGGTCGTAGGTCTTGCTGTCGACATGGCCCGGCGTCGCCTTGATGTTCCGAACGAGCACGTGCACCTGGGCAATCGTCACGTTGGCCCAGTCCGCGACGTTGCCAGGAGCCGAGACCGACGCTGCGTCGGGCACGCCGTCGCCGTCGGCATCGATTCCGTAGTCGAGCTGCAGGTTCTCGATCCCTTCTGCAATCGATTGCGTCTGCATCTCGAGCGCACCGCTCGACGGATTGACGGCGAGCTCGAGCCGTTTCAAGGTCGGGATGGGTCGGCCCCCATCGGCGGCGGCCGTGCACGTGGTCCCGGAGGCGGGCATGCTGCAGGGGCTTACGAAATAGATCCGGACGAGGAATTTTCTGATTTCGGCCGGCGTCGCGGCATCCTTGCGAAGCAGGGAGAACTCGGACGAGTCTTGTCCCAGAGCCAGGACCGGATTGGCGGCGTTGGTGGAGTCGGCGGTGGCCTGCATGTAGAGCTCGTTGACCACCAGTGCGCCGGGCGCCGTGGTGAGCGTGCTTGCACGGCGTACCACGATGATGTCGGTGCCCGGAACGAGATTGGCGTCGTCGATGCAGCTCAACGGGCTCGAGCCGGGCGCATCGTAGCCCTGGACATGGAATGCCAGCGCGTCCCGCACGGCGGTGAGATTGGATTTCTCGCACGGATTCGGCAGCGTGCTCCCTGCCATCGCCGTAAAGCCGTATTGGCCGTAGTAGCCGGCGTGCTTCAGGTCGTTCTCCAGCGTCTGGACCGCAAACCGGCCGTTCTCGATCTGCTGCGCGGCCTGGGAAAGCGAGTCGTAGGATTCGTTGGAGGAGGCGAAGACCTGTGCCAGCCCGAGCGCGATGAAAAGGCCCAGTGCCAGGGTCACCATCAACTCGACCAGGGTGAAGCCGCGCGGCCGCCGCGACGGGGTTCGATGCATCGCCATCATTTGAGATCCGCGATCTTGAGCGTCGTACTCACGATCCGCCGCTGCGACTCGGAACCGTAGAGATCCCGGCCGCATGTCAACGTGGGGTCCACCGATAGCGGCTCGGTGGTCGAGATGAGCCCTTGCCAGGCGACGCTCACGCGATAGAGATCGGTGGCGCCGTCGTAGGAGACGCAACCGCGTGCGCCTATCATCGCTCCGACCGCCGTGCCTGCATCGGTCTCGGCGGCTCCCTTGAGCAGCGCGTCCCAGGCACCGAGATCGGCGACCGCACGAGCCTGAAATGCGGCGGTGCTCCAGGCAGTGCAGGCGGCCGGTGCGCTGTTCGCATAACCGACATACGGTGTGCCCGCGGCCACATCGGTGATCGCGTAGCATCGCGCCGCCTTGCGATTGGTGTTGATGCGATCGACGAAATCGGAAAGCAGGATGAGCGCCTGCGTGCGCTGGTAAGACTCGAACTCGGCCTGGTGCGAGCGCACCTGCACGCCCAGCAAGCCAAGCAAGCCGATGACGACGATCACGAGCGTGACCAGCACTTCGATCATCGAAAAGCCCGCGGATCGCCGGCGCCGATTTGTGCGCTCATCCATCCTGGCAATTCCCATTGCGATTGCCGTCGACAAGCACCGCGGGACGACCGCTCGGCGTAATCACTACGCAGCGCATACTGATCGCGCCGTCCGCAGCCGCGGAGAAATTGAAACTGGCGGTGGCGCCGAGCGTCGTACGGCCGTCCGCGTTGTAGGTCACGTTGTCGATCACCGCGCCCGCGAACGCCACGTCCGAAAGGCGGGGCTTTGCTCGCAGTGCAGTGCCGGCAGCCATGACGGTCCAGCCTTCGGACCAGCTGGTGGAGCCTCGGACCAGGCGCACCTGCGCGTTGCGCTTGATGGCTTCCGCCCGCGCGAACATCAAGTCCGAAAAGAGATCGTTGGCGGCCGCGCGCACCCGCTGGCTCGCAATAGTGTCGCGCAAACTCGGTACGCCGATGCCCATCAGGATCGCGACGATTGCGATCGCGACCAGCAGCTCGAGCGCGGTGAAGCCACGAACGGCCCTGTTGCCTGCAGGTGGCGAGGGATGTTTACGATGTGACGGGTGCCATGCCATGGTTGCTCTTGTTCTCGTCAATGCTTCGTCCCGCGAAACGACCGATAGAATTCACGCGCTGCACGAATATCGGAATCGTCCCCGGAATCCTGAATGGGGCACGGATGAACGGCGGCAACGGAGGAACGAGCGGCAGGGCGCGTCTCGACTGCGGCCGCGCCATACGGGTAACAGGCGGCGCGCGCGTGACTTATGCCGCGCTTTGCTGCGGAGGGAAGGGCCTGGGTGCGCGCAGCCGGCGGATTTCGGTGCTGGTCATCGATCCGACCTGGCGCCAATTCATCGGAATAGAGAGGTGAGGCAACGTTCAGGCCAGCTCGCGCTCAGGCGTTCTGGCGGCGCGCGTTGCCGTCAGGTGCAACAGTCCAGCCGCATACCGTTCAGAAATACGCCTGCCCGCGCTTGATCGGCGGCGCCCACTCGCAGTTGCCGAACGGGCCGTCGCCGTGCTCGCGGATATAGGCTATGCGCTTGTGCCGGCGCGAGAGCTTCTTTCCCATCATCGTCATCTGCAGCCAGTCGAGCACGTAGTCGTGGCAGTCGAGCCCGCCGAGGTTGGCGATGCTCCACAGCGGGTGGTATTGGTTCTCGAACACCCACATCTCCTTCGGCACGCGCAGGTCCTCGAACGCTTCGACCGCATCTTCCAGCGGGCAGAGCGGATCGAACTCGCCGGTGACGAGGAGCGTCGGGCACGTGATCTTGTCCAGATGCCCGCGCACCGTCATGTTCTGCGCCACCTCCCGATCGAACTTCTCCTCGTCGTCGTAGCCCGCCATGTACATGAACATCTGCTTGAAGCGTGGGCTCGACTGCGTGAAGATGGTGTTGTTGGGGTTGAAGCAGGCAACGGAGCTGACGACGCACGCGGCGCGATGATCGTAGCTCGAAAGGCGCAGCGACCAGTAGCTGCCCATGCTGATGCCGTAGATCGCGATCTTGCGCCGGTCGATCTCGGGGCGCTTTTGCAGGTAGCTGATGACCGCGGCGCCGGCGCGCTCGTAGTTGTCGCCCATCGCGCGGATCTTCTGCATGTTCGAGCTGCCCTGGCCCGGGCCATCCATGGCGAGCACATGAAAGCCGCGCTCGATGGCGATGTTGTGCGCGGCCTTGGGAAACACTTCCTTGGTCTGATCCATGCCGGGCACGTAGATGACGCAGGGCGCCTTGCGCCGGTCCGGCAGCAGGTGCAGCAGGCAGGAGATGGTCTTGCCGTCGTCGAACGGCACCTCGACCCGCTCGATCCGGTAGCTCGCTACTTCGCTGCGGCGATCGACCATTTCGTTCAGCTTCTTCACCAGGTAGCGCTTGACCGGGTGGTTGTCGAAATAGATCGGGTGCTGCGCCATGCGGTAGGCTTCGATCGCGTGGTCGTAGTGCGCGGTGGCGGAAGCATGCGCGCCCTTGGCGTGTG
>JBOIEI010000299.1:0-3140 GCA_050741055.1 Burkholderiales bacterium
GGGCTCGGAGAACAACTCCTGGCTCAAAATGGCGATTCCCGCCGACGGGATCGACGCCATCAAGACCTTCGTCATCGATTGCGTACTCGATGCCGGCGGCAAGACCTGCCCGCCGACGATCGTCGGCGTGGGCGTAGGCGGGACGGCCGACCTGTGCGTGCACTTGTCCAAGGTGGCGGCGACGCGGGCTCTGGGCTCGGTGTGCGAGGATCCGGAAGGCGCCGAGCTCGAACGCGGGCTGTCCGCGGTCGTGAACGAGCTGGGCGTCGGTGCGCAAGGTCTCGGCGGCGATTCGACCTCCTTCGCCGTGCACGTCGAGACCGCGGCCACGCACATCACCATGAACCCGGTGGCGGTCAACATGCAATGCCACTCGGCGCGGCGGGCGCGGGCAACCTTCACGCCGGCGGGTATCGAATACGGCTTCTGAACGCGGCTCGACGGTCGCGAGATCGTCGCAATGTTGGCGCGCAGCGGCGACACGGAGAGACACATGGCTCATCACGATTTCGACATGCCCATCAGCGAGCAGCAGGTGCGCGCGCTGCGCGTCAACGATACCGTGACGCTCGACGGCACGCTGTACGGCATCCGCGATGCGACCCAGATCCACATGTTCGACCGCGGCCGCAAGACCCGCTTCGACCTGAACGGGCATGCGGTCGTGCACACCGCGCCGAACGTGAAGTGGATCGGCGAAACGCAGGCCACGCCGACGGGCTACGAGCCGCTGTGCGTGGGTACGACCACGAGCGCGCGTATGGAGCGATTCACCCGCCCGCTCATGGCGCAATACGGCGTGCGGATCATCATCGGCAAGGGCGGTCTGTTTGCCGAGTCGCAGAAGGCGTTTGCCGAGCTGGGCGGAGCTTATCTCGCCATCATCGGCGGCGCGGCCGCGCTCGAAACCACCTGGATCGAGGCCATCGAAGACGTGGATCTGGACGACTTGAATCCCGAGTCGTTATGGAAATTCCGCGTCAAGGGCTTCGGCCCCTTGCTGGTCGCGATGGACAGTCACGGCGGCAACCTGTACACGAAAGTCGCCGACTCCGCACGCGACCGGCGCGCCAAGGTGCTCGCCGAGCTCGGCGTGGCAGCGAAGCTTTGAACCTTCGGCGCCCAAACTCCCCTCTCCCTCCGGGAGAGGAGTCGAAGGTTCGGCCGGGGTTTGGCGAACCATGGTTCGCGCCGGCCGAACGGCATCGGCCTGCATGCCGATGCGCACACTGTAAGTGAGGGGAGAACCGAAGTGCGAACCGTAACGCCGGAATTCACTGGAAACAACGGATGACACTCGAATTGCGACGAACCCAAACCGATCTCCTGATTCTGGGCTCGGGCGGCGCGGGTCTGTTCGGCGCCCTGCACGCGCACAAGGCCGATCCTGCGCTGGACATCACGGTGGCGGTGAAAGGGCTGCTCGGCAAGTGCGGCTGCACCCGCATGGTTCAGGGCGGGTACAACGTCGCGCTGGCGAAGGAAGATTCGATCGAGCGTCACTTCATGGACACGATCGAAGGCGGCAAGTGGTTGCCGCACCAGGAGCTCGCTTGGCAGCTGGTCGAGGTGGCCGTCGAGCGCATTCACGAGCTGGAGAACGAGCTGGGCTGCTTCTTCGATCGCAATCCCGACGGCAGCGTGCACCAGAAGGCATTTGCCGGCCAGACCTTCGATCGCACGGTGCACAAAGGCGACCTGACCGGGATCGAGATCATCAACCGCCTCGCCGAGCAGGTCTGGGCACGCAGGATACGGCGCCTGGAAGAGCATCGCGCGATCGCGCTGGTGCGCTCGAAGGACGGCAGCCGCATCGCGGGCGTGCTCATGATCGACATCCGTAGCGGCGGTTTCGTGTTCGTGCAAGCCAAAGCCGTTTTGCTCGCCACCGGCGGCGGACCGACCATGTACAAGTACCACACGCCCTCGGGCGACAAGACCTGCGACGGCATGGCGATGGCGTTGCACACGGGGCTCACCCTGCGCGACATGGAGATGGTGCAGTTCCATCCGACGGGCTTGCTGGCGGGACCGCATACGCGCATGACCGGCACGGTGCTGGAGGAAGGATTGCGCGGGTCCGGCGGCGAGCTCTGGAACGGCGCGCGCGAACGCTTCATGCACAACTACGATCCGCGCGGCGAACGCGCCACGCGCGATATCGTCTCGCGCGCGATCTTCGAGGAGATGCGCTGCGGCAACGTCACGCCCAACGGCGGCGTCTACATCTCGATGAGCCACCTCGGTCCGGAGAACGTGCGGCGCATGTTCAAAGGCATGGTCGAGCGCTGCGAGGACTGCGGCTTCGACCTGGCCGGCGGATTGGTGGAGGTCGTGCCGACCGCGCACTACATGATGGGCGGGGTGGTCTTCGGCACCGATTGCACCACCGAGCTGCCGGGTTTGTTCGCCGCCGGCGAGGATACAGGTGGGGTGCACGGGGCAAACCGCCTCGGTGGCAACGGGGTCGCGAACTCCACCGTCTACGGCGGCATCGCGGGCGATCGGATCGCGCAGTGGCTCGGCCGCCACGGCGAATTCCGCGAGCCCGACGAGAACATCATCGATGCGGCGATGGCGCGCGCGCGCCATCCGCTGACGCGCAAGCCGGGCGATCTGGCTGCGATCCGCGATGCGCTCTACGAGGTCATGTGGGACGAGGTCGGTATCGTGCGCGATGCGGCGAGCCTCGCGCGCGCGTCGGGGCGTCTCGATGCGCTCGAAGCGAGGTTGAACGAGACCGGCGTCGCGGATAGCGATCTGGCATTCAATCTGACCTGGCACGATTGGCTGAATCTCGAGAACCTGCTGCTCGTGAGCAAGTCGATCCGTGCCGCGGCGCAGGCGCGCGAGGATTCGCGCGGTGCGCACTTCCGTTCCGACTTCCCGAATACCGGCGATCTCGCGACCTCGCGCTTCACCTGCGTGCGCCTGACCGAGGGCAAGTTCGAGATCGATACACGCCCGGTGGAGTTCACCCGCGTGCAGCCGGGCGAGACGCTGCTGCGCGATCAGCAGGCCGCGTAGAGGGGGTCAGGTCTTGCTTGTTGCACCCAACTTGCTTTCCAGCGATTAATGCCTGGGACGGTGCAACAAGCAAGACCTGACCCCGGCCGATGATGCGTTCTACCGCCTTGGTG
>JBOIEI010000300.1:0-2506 GCA_050741055.1 Burkholderiales bacterium
GGTACTCGTGCGAACGGTGCATCGGATTGCGTGTCTGGAAGGCGGCGACCGTCGACCAGCCTTTGCTTTCGAAGGCGGCACGGGCCTGCGCCGGGGTCATGAAAAGCCCCGGGTAGCGTTGTGCGAAACCGCCGTCGGAAAGCACTCGCACCGGCCCGGCGAGGTTCACCTCCGCCTGTTCCATGACCATCCGCACACCGGGATGTTCGCCGTCCTCGGTGCGAAAGACGCTGCGGCATTCGAACGCCTTATCGATGGAGTACTTCTCGGTCACCGTCATGGTGGCGATGATTTCGCCGCCGGAGGCGTCTGCCAGCGCGATATCGGCGCCCTCGTTGAACGCTCTAGCATGCGCAGGGGAGGTGGACAGCGTAATCGGGATCGGCCAGAACAAGCCGTTTTCCAGGCACATGTCACGGCAGACGCTGCGCCAATCGCCCGCTGTCATGAAACCCTCGAGCGGGGTGAAACCCCCGATGCCCAGCATGATGAGGTCGCCCCGCTCCCGCGAGCTCACCGGGATTCGGGGAAGCGATTGCGCACGCCGGTACTCCTCATGCAACGTGTTGCCGTGCAACAACCGCGGCAGCAAGTCGGCGCCGCCATGAGGGCGTGGCAATGCGTTCAAGGCTCTGTAAACCTCCTCTTTCAATCCACTCCGCCGCAGGGTAGCATTCTGCCGCGCTCGCAAAGATTTGGAATATTTATTGCTCCATAAGCCGCGCCGGCCGATGCGTACAAATCAGGGTGGGGCTGGCACCGGGCATCCCGTAACCGTAGTCGCCGACAACTGACAACCGGATCAGTGGTCGGTTTGCACCTGTCGAAAATATGCGCGAACGTCGCCGTACGCGGTCAACCGCACTTATACTGGCCGCGCTGTCTTTGCTGTTGGCGCCGCTCGCCATGGCAAGCGACGATCCTTACCGCACCGAAGGTCTCACTCCCCCGGACCATCGTTCCCGCTGGATTCCCGCCAATACAGTCGATCCACCGACGCCCGTGCTCGAGGCCGTACCCAGTAGCTCCGAAGCGCTCACGCTCGCGCAGTTGACGGACTTGGCATTGCGCAACAATCCGCGCACGAGGCAGGCATGGGCGAATGCGCGGTTCGAAGCCGCGCAGTACGGCATCGCAAAATCCGCACTGATGCCGCAGGTGGATCTGGTGCTGAACGCAAGCAGAGCGCGCGCGATATCGAACACCAGCGGGATTGCAACGCCCGAACAGAATCGATATGGACCGGGCGTCAGCTTGTCGTATGTGCTGTACGACTTCGGCGCGCGGCAAGCGGAAGTGGAAGCACAAGCGTACCGCGTGCTCGCTGCGAACCTCACGCAGAACCGCGTTCTGCAAGAGGTCGTGTTCCAGGTCGAGCAGGCGTACTTCCGACTGCTGGGCGTCGAGCAGTTGGTGCGCACCGGCAATCAGGTGCTCAAGAGCGTGGAAGCGACTCTAGATGCGGCGCGCCGCCGCCAGCAAGCGGGCCTCGCCACCATCGGCGACGTGTTCCGTTCCGAGACGGCGGTCGCGCAGGCGATTCTGAATCTGCGTCGAGCCGAGGGCGAAGTCGCCAAGGCCCGCGGGCAGATCGCGATTGCATGCGGTGTGCCGGTGACGACGCCGCTGCGCATTCAGCCTTTGCCCAACCAGCTCGCCGGCGCCCAGATGAAGGAAACCCTCGAGAGCATGTTGAAGAAAGCGAGCGCCAGTCGGCCGGACATGGCGGCTGCCGAGAGCCGGGTGCGGGCAGCCCGGGCGGGTGTGACCGCTGCCGCGAGCGCCGGCCTGCCGAGCGTCGAACTGCGTCTGGAAGCCGCTCGCCAGTACTACACCGACGAGCGGCCGTTCGCCCACGGCAATTTGATCGGCTTCAACGTCCGGATTCCGTTGTTCGACGGCTGGCGTGACGACTATGCGGTGCGCCGTGCTAGAGCGCAGGTGAAGCAAGCCGAGGCAGCGCGCGATCTGCTCTACACCCAGACCGAGCTGGACGTCTGGCAAGCCTATTACGACCTGCAAACGGCGAGCAGCGGCATCGAGGCGACCAGGGCGCTGGTGCAAGGCGCTACGCAGTCAGCGTCCGTGGCGGCTGCGCGTTATCAGCTGGGTGTCGGCAGCTTGCTCGATCTGCTTACAGCGCAAGCAGACGAGACGAATGCGCTCGTGCAGCAGATTCAATCGCATCTCGACTGGTATACCGCCCTGGCCCGACTCAATTTCGCGCTCGGTGCATCGGGCCACTTTGGGACTACTCCGTGAAACCGTTCTGGATCGTGTTCGTCGTCCTGGTCGCTGCCGCAGGCGGCGGCTATTACTGGTGGAAGCACCAGGCAGCTGCCAAGACCCAGGGCACCGAGGCCAGCGCCACGGCACAAGGCACCGGGGCCGGTGCCAAGGCGGAAGGCAAAGCCAAGGGAAGGAAGGGCCGTGGCGGGCCGGTGAGCGTGCGCACCATCACGCCCAAGCGCCAACCGATGCCGGTGCTGATCGATGCCGTCGGCAC
>JBOIEI010000301.1:0-11771 GCA_050741055.1 Burkholderiales bacterium
GCGTCACCCCGGCGCGATCCGGCAGGACATCCGCGAGGGCCGGCTGCGCGGCGTCACGGCCGGGCTGGGGCAGAACTTCGTGCAGGCCAATCTCGCCGTGCTGCCCAGGGCGCAGGCGTACGATTTCCTGCTCTTCTGCCAGCGCAATCCCAAGCCGTGTCCTCTGATCGAGGTGTGCGATGAGGGCTCGGCCGAGCCCGTGGGCGCGGCGCCCGGCGCGGACCTGCGCACCGACATCGGCAAGTACCGCGTCTACGCGCACGGCGAGCTCGCCGCCGAAGTGGACGATATCCGCCCCTATTGGCGCAACGACCTGGTGGCGTTTCTGCTCGGCTGCTCGTTCACGTTCGAGTGGGCGCTGCTCGATGCCGGCGTGCGCCTGTGGCACGTCGAGCACGGCAAGGGCGTGGCGATGTTTCGCACCTCGATCGCATGCCGTGGCGCGGGGATGTTTCATGGGCCCATGGTCGTTTCGATGCGCCCGATCCGTGGCCCCGACGTAGCCAAGACCGTCACCGCGAGCGCACGCTTTCCGGGCGCTCACGGCGCGCCGGTGCACATCGGCGATCCAGCGGCGATCGGCATTGCCGACGTGATGCGACCCGACTACGGCGATGTGCAGCACTTCGAGCCCGGCGACGTGCCGGTGTTCTGGGCCTGCGGCGTCACGCCGCAGGCGGTGGCGCTCGCATCGAAGCCCCCGCTCATGATCACGCACAGCCCGGGGCACATGTTCGTCACCGATCTGCCGAACGCGGCCTTGGCCGCGCTGTGAGCGTGCGTTGTCTTCCCGCAGGCGATTGCGCCGTCGTGATCGAGCTCGACGCCGAGATCGGACCCGAGCTCAGTCGCCGCCTGCGCGCGCTGGAATGGCTGCTCGGCGAGGGCCGGCTTGCGGGCGTAACCGAAACGGTGCCGAGCTTTCGTTCGCTGCTGGTCTACTACGATCCGGATGCGATCGGTTACGACGCACTGTGTGCGGCGATCGAGGCGCGCGTCGGACAGACGGCGCACACGCCCGCTCCGGACACGCGCTCGATCGAGATCCCGTGCTGTTACAACGATCCGGAGCTCGGCTTCGATCTGCAGGCGGTGGCGGCGCGTCTGGCCGTGAGCGTCGAGACCGTGATCGAGCTGCACAGCGCGGCCGAGTATCTGGTCTACTTCATCGGCTTCGCGCCCGGCCAGCCGTATCTCACCGGGCTTGCGCCGCAGCTTGCGATCCCGCGCCTGGAAAGCCCGCGCACGAAGACGCCCGCCGGCGCCGTGGGCATTGGCGGCACGCAGGGCTGCATCTATTCGGTGCAGAGCCCGGGCGGCTTCTGGATCCTGGGTCATACGCCGCTGCGGCTGTACGACCCCGACGCCGCAGCGCCGATTCTGCTCGCGCCCGGCGACCGGCTACGCTTTCGCAGCATCGGGCGCGACGAATACGACGCCATCGCGGCCGAGGTCGCGCGTGGCAGCTATTGGCCGCGCAGCGCATGATCGAGATCCAGGAGCCCGGCCCGCAGACCACGGTGCAGGACCTCGGCCGTCACGGTCAGTTGCGCTACGGCATTCCGCCGTCCGGGCCGATGGACGCGTTCGCCTTCGTGCTGGCCAATCGGCTGGCGGGCAATGCCGACGCTGCGGCCGCGCTCGAATGCACCCTCGCCGGGCCGCGTTTTCGGGTCGACGCGCCATGCGCGATCGCCGTGACGGGCGCGGACATGCCGGTCGCCGTGAACGGCGAGACGGTCGCGAACTGGTCGACGCTGCTGCTGGCTGCAGGCGACATGGTGAAGATCGGAGCCGCGCGCAGCGGGCTTCGCGGCTATGTCGCGTTCTGCGGCGGGCTCGACGTTCCATTGCGCCTGGGCTCGCGCTCGACCTATTTGCGCGGGCGGCTGGGCGGGCTGGAAGGACGTGCATTGCGCAAGGGCGATCGGCTGGCGACCCTGCCCGCCGCTCGTCCGCGCGTGCGCACCGTGCCGCGCGCCGCGTGTCCGGCCTACGCGGCCGAGACGTGCGTGCGCGTGGTGCTCGGCCCGCAGGCCGATCGCTTCACGCCCGCCGGCATCGAAACGTTCCTGCGCAGCAGCTACACCCTGCAGCCGCAGTCGGATCGCATGGGCGCGCGCTTCCAAGGCAGCCGCATCGAGCACGTGTGCGGCCACGACATCGTTTCCGATGGCATCGCGCTCGGTTCGGTGCAGGTGCCGGGCGACGGCCAGCCGATCGTGCTCATGGTCGACCGGCAGTCGACCGGCGGCTATACCAAGGCTGCGACCGTGTGCTCGTTCGACATCGGCCGCATCGCCCAACTGCGGCCGGGTCAGACGCTTCGCTTCGAAGCCGTCGACATCGCCCAGGCGCACGCGCTATTGCGCGAATGGCGTACGATGCTCTCCGAGCTGGCGGTTTGAGCGCGGCCGACCGGGTTACGCAGCAACCGAAATACGCAGCAACCGAAATACGCAGCCACGACACGATGCGCGGCCTGGGCCGCATGGGGGACCAACGGCATGGACATCGATCTCAACTGCGACATGGGCGAAAGCTACGGCCGCTGGACGCTCGGCGCGGATGCCGAAATCATGCCCTTCATCTCCTCGGCAAGTATCGCCTGCGGTTTTCACGGCGGCGATCCGCATGTCATGCGCGCGACCGTGGCGCTCGCGGCCGAGCACGCCGTTGCGATCGGCTCGCACCCTTCTCTGCCCGACCTGATGGGCTTCGGCCGGCGGGCGATGGCGGTCACGGCGCAGGAACTGAAGGACTACATCTGCTACCAGACCGGGGCGCTGCGCGAGTTCGCCCGGGCCGCGGGAGCGGAACTGCAGCACGTGAAGACCCACGGCATCCTCTACGACATGATGGAGAAGGACGAGGCGCTCGCCGCAGCTGCCGCGCAAGCCGTGCTCGAATCGGGCGACGGATCGCTCGTCATGGTGACCCTTGCCGGAGGCAAGGCCGAGCGGAGTTGCCGGGCAAAGGGGCTGCGGGTCGCGGCCGAGGGTTTCGCCGACCGCGCCTACAATGCCGACGGCACGCTGGTGTCGCGCAAGCTGCCGGGCTCGCTTATCGACGATCCGCAGCGTGCGGCCGCGCAAGCCGCACGCATGGCGACCGAAGGCAAGGTGCGCGCGATCGACGGCGTCGACATCGATCTGCGCGTGCACACGATCTGCTGTCATGGCGACACGCCCGGCGCGCCGGCGATCGTGCGGGCCGTGCGCTCAGCGCTGGAACGTGCGGGCTGCCGCGTGCGGCCGATGCGAGAGATCGTTCGCGAAACCTGATTGGACTGCAACGTGCGCGCCTCGTCGCGCGCCGGCGAAAAACCGATTGCGCGCGGTGCGCTCGGTAAGCCAACATTGCTTTCGCGCGCCCTCGATTCCTGCGAGCGGCGCAGTCGAACAAGGAGGAGAACAATGGAGGCAACAACAGCAGCCGGCCTGCGCGTCGCGCTTGCAGCCGTCGGCATCGCAGTTGCGCCCGGCGCCGCCGCGCAATCGGGAGGCGCTGCCGCGCAATCGGGAGGCGCTGCCGCGCAATCGGGAGGCGCTGCCGCGCAATCGGGGCAATACCCGGCCAAGCCGATCCGCCTGATCGTTTCGTCCGGCGCGGGCGGCGGGCTCGACTTCGTTGCCCGCATGATCGCGACACCGCTCGGCGAAGCGCTCGGCCAGACCGTGGTGGCCGACAATCGCCCCGGCGCCAGCGGCAGCATCGCGGCCACGATCGCCGCGGCCGCCCCGCCCGATGGCTACACGCTCATGTTCATGAGTGCGAGCCTGGTCGTCTACGGCATCGTCAACAAGACCCCGTACGACCTGCAGCGCGACTTCGTCCCGGTCTCGCAGGTATCTGCTGCGCCCTACATCCTCACGGTGCATCCGTCGCTGCCGGTCAACAGCGTGAAGGAGCTGATCGCGTATGCCAAGGCGAATCCGAACAAGCTCAACTACGCGTCGACTGGCAAGGCTTCGTTCGCGCATCTGGCCACCGAGTTCTTCGCCACCACGACCGGGGTGAAGCTCGTGCATGTCCCGTACAAGGGCGTCGGCGCCGCGCTCAGCGATCTGCTATCGGGGCAGGTGCAGATGTCCCTGTTCAGCATGGGCTCGGTCTACAGCCAGGTGCGGGCGAAGAAGCTCAAGGCATTGGCGATCGCGACCCGCACGCGCCACAAGATGGCGCCCGAAATCCCGACCATGATCGAGGCCGGCGTTCCGGGTTACGTGGTCACTCAGTGGCACGGCATGATGGCACCGCGCGGGACGCCGCCCGCGATCATCGACCGGCTGCATGCCGAGATCGTGAAGGCCGTGCATCTGCCTGCTGTCGAGAAGCGCCTGGCGCTCGATGGCACCGAGCCGATCGCCAGCTCGCCCAAGGAATTCGGCGCTCACATCGCGGCCGAGCGGCGGCAATGGGCCGAGGTCGCCAAGCGCGCAAATATTCGTACGAATTGACCCGAGCGCGGCTCGGTCGTGCTTCGGCGCGCGGCTTGGTTCGAAGCCGTCATTCCCGCGCACGCGGGAATTCAGGTCAGCTGAGCGCGCGCTGTGCCCAGTACGCCGACAACAGCACCCGCTCATCGTCATCGCGCCCGCCGACCAGTTGCACGCCGATCGGCAGCCCGTTCGACCCTGTGCCGGCGGGCAGCGTGACGCACGGAGCCCCAAGCAGTGTCCAGTTGCGATTGAAGAGCGAATCGCCCGTGCTGGCCAGACCCTCTGGCGCCTCGTCGGGCGCGCTGGGCGTGAGCAGCACATCCACCGCGCTCTCCGCGAGCAGCCGGGCAAACTGGCTGCGGCATTGCCCTGCGTGCCGTGTGGCTTCGGTATAGCGGCTGCGTGGCATGTCTATGTGCAGCTCGACCTGGCGGCGCATGTGCTCGCTCAGAAGCGCCGGTTGAGCACGCCACTCGGCGGCCAGACCGCGTGCCATGTCGAAATTCGAGATCACCTGCTGCTCGTCGTAGAGGCGGTCGAATTCGGGCGGTAGCGCCATCTCTAGCACGGCGGCGCCGCGCTGCGAAAGCGTCTGCGCCGCCCGCTCGAGGATCGCATGGGTCGCATGCGACGCCTTGTCCCAGCGCGACGTGCGGCATAGGCCGATACGCGGCGCATGGTCCGCCCCCGCGAAGTCGGGCAGGAGGCGACCCGAAGTCGCGTGCACGGTGAGCGCGCAGTCCTCCACCGATCGCGCCAGCACGCCGATGGTATCGAGCGACTCGGACAAGTGCTTCATGCCGGCGCAGTTGATCGAGCCGAACGTCGGCTTGTAGCCGACCACGCCGCAGTACGCGGCGGGCCGGATGACCGAGCCGCCCGTCTGGGTGCCGAATGCGATCGGGACCATGAAGTCGGCCACGGCGGCCGCCGAACCGCTGGAAGAGCCGCCCGGCGTGTGTTCGGGATTGTGCGGATTGCACGTAGGACCCGGGACGCGGGATGCGAACTCGGTCGTGACGGTCTTGCCGACGATGATCGCACCCTCGCGCCGCGCCATGGCCACGCAAGCGGCGTCCACCCGTGGCCGGAAAGCGGCATAGAACGGCGAGTTGTATTGCGTGGGCATGTCGCCGGTGTCGAGCACGTCCTTTACGCCGAGCGGAATTGCAGCAAGCGCGCCGCGCATCGACGCCGGGTCGAGGCCGCGCGCGCGCTCGAGCGCCGCGGCCGCTTCGAGATGAACCCAGGCGCGTACTTCAGGCTCGCGCGCGCGGATGCGATCCAGGCTCGCAGCCATGAGCGCCTCGGCGCTCAGGGTGCCGGCTCGCATGCGCGCGAGTGCTTCGGTGGCGCTGAGACGATTCGGTTCGGTCATGGACGGCGATTCCGGCAGTGGTCGGGTTTGCAGCGCGCCGCGTCGCGGCACGCACCGGCAGTATACCGGGGTGGAATGGAACGATGACGGGACGCTATCCTTACGCGGACAGCTGCAAGCGCATTGACGGAGTCGCGCAGTCATGGACATTGCCATCCTGTTGGGCCTCATCGTTTTGAACGGCGTCTTCGCGATGTCCGAGATCGCCATCGTGACGGCGCGGCGTGGCCGCCTGCAGGCGCTGGAAGCCAGCGGCGACGTCGGTGCGGCCGCCGCCATCCGGCTGGGCGCCGAGCCGACCGAGTTCATGTCGACCGTGCAGATCGGCATCACCTCGATCGGCATCCTGAACGGCATCGTGGGCGATGCGGCGCTCTCGCCGCCGTTTGCGCTATGGCTGCAGAGTCTTGGTCTGGATCCCGCTACGAGCGCCCTTGTAGCCACGGCGCTGGTGGTGATCCTGGTCACTTACCTGACGATCGTGGTCGGCGAGCTGGTGCCCAAGCGCCTGGGGCAGATCCGCGCCGAAGACATCGCGCGCAGGGTGGCGCGTCCGATGGCGGGAATCGCGCTTGCCGCCAAGCCGTTCGTGTGGCTGCTGGCATGGTCGACGAACCTGCTGTTGAAGGTGATCGGCGTTTATGGCAAGCAGGCGTCCAGCGTGACCGAGGAGGAGATCCACGCCCTGCTGGAAGAGGGATCCGACAGCGGCGTGATCGAAACCGAAGAGCACCAGATGGTGCGCAACGTCTTCCGCCTCGACGATCGGCAGATTGCATCGCTGATGGTCCCGCGCAAGGAGATCGTGTACCTGGATCTCGAGCTTGCGCTGGAAGAGAACTTCAAGCGCATGGCGGAGGCTGTGCACACCCGCTTTCCCGTATGCCGCGGCGGCTTGCGCGATATCGTCGGGGTGATCAGCGCGAAGGAGCTGCTCACGCAGTTCCTGCGCCGCCAGACGCCGGATCTGGCGCGCAACCTGGCGCCTGCGGTGTTCGTGCCGGAATCGCTCACCGGCATGGAGCTGCTGCAGAATTTCCGTTCTTCGTCCGCCCAGCTCGTCGTCGTCATCGACGAGTACGGCGAAGTGCAGGGCATGGTGACATTGCGCAACGTGATCGAGGCGATCACCGGGGAATTCCACGACCACGACGTCGAAGAAGCGTGGGCGGTGGCACGCGCGGATGGCTCCTGGCTGATCGATGGTCTCATGCCGGTTCCGGAGCTCAAGGACCGGCTGGACCTGGAGAGCGTGCCGGAAGAAGAGCGCGGCCGCTACAACACGCTGAGCGGCATGGTGATGCTGCTCCTGGGCCGGGTGCCGCGAACCGGCGATGTCGTCGAATGGGAGTCGTGGCGCCTGGAGGTCGTGGACATGGACGGAAAGCGCGTCGACAAGGTGCTTGCTGCCCAAGGCGAGCGCGCGCTGCCGCACGACGACACCGCCACCACCGGGACCGACCTCGGCTAGTCCCATTACAATCGATTGACTTCGATTCGGGTCGGGCTGGTGAAATATCCGGGCTAACACCGGCAAAGGAGGATGCGATGCAGATCCAGGTCTTTTCAGGCAACGGCATGCGCGCCGCGCTTGCCGAGCTCGCGCCGCAGTTCGAGCGCGCGTGCGGCCACACGCTGCAGGTGAGTTACGACCCGGGCCAGATCATCCTGCGACGCGTCGACAACGGCGAAACAGCCGATGTCGCGCTGCTCGGCGAGGAGGCGATCGACCGGCTGATCGCGCATGGCATCCTGCTCTCGGCAAGCCGCCGGGTGCTAACGCGAAACGGCATCGGCGTGGGCGTGCGCGCAGGCGCTCCGAAGCCCGACATCGCGACCCAAGCGGCGTTCGTGCGGGCGTTGCGCGCGGCCGGTTCAGTCGCCTACACCAGCGAAGGCGCGAGCGGCATCTACTTCGCGGCCCTGATCGAGCGCCTGGGGATCGGGGAGATAGTGCGGGCCAAGGCGCGCACGCAGCCCGGCGGCCTGGTCGGTGAGCTGGTCGTCGCCGGTCAAGCGGAGATCGCGATCCAACAGCTGCCCGAGTTGCTGGCCGTGCCCGGTATCGACGTGGTGGGGCCGCTTCCGGACGAGGTGCAGAAGATCAATACCACGGCGGCGGGCGTCTTCGCCCGGTCGCCAGCCGGGGCGGCGGCCTCGCGCCTGATCGAATTTCTCGCCTCCCCGCCCGCGTGCGAAGTCTTCCGCGCCCGTGGGTTCGAGCCGGCGAGCTGAATCGGGCCATGCTCGTTGCGTTCATGGCGATCACCCTGCTCGGGATGATCGACTCAAGCCTTCTTCAGTCTCGTAGCTGGTTGTAGACACGATCCTCGCTCAGGCTCCTACCACGTTGGAAGAGCGTAGCCCGCGACCGCGATTTGCGCATTTGGTACTATTCCGGGGCTTATCTTCCTCGACCGAAATACGCACCGCCGGCGTACAGTCGGTACGCAATGCGCGTGCGCCAAAACACCTCGGGAGAACCGGCATGACCACATGGCTGACTGAACTGAAACGAGCGGGGATTGTTCTTTTCGTGCTGCTTGCGGCCAGCGGCTGCGCCAACCTGCCCGGACCGGGCACCCGGCTCGATGCCGAAGGGCTGCACAATGCGATCGTGGCGGATCGCGCCGACTACGTACGGGCCGCGGTCGAGGCACGCTGGGTCGATGTCAATTCGAACATTCCGGCACCGGTGTACATGGAAGGCACGCCGCTCGTCACCATCGCTGCACGCGCCGGTTCGGTGGAAGTGGTGCGCTATCTGATCGCAGCCGGAGCGGACCTCAATGCCATGACACCGGCCTATGAAACCGCCTTGATGCTCGCGACTTATTTTCCGACCGAGGGCGGCGAATCGAGCAGCCGGCAGGAACAGGTCGCGCACATGCTGGTCGAGGCGGGTGCCGCGGTCAACAGTCATCCGTACGCCTACACCGCGCTTGCATACGCCGCCTTCCAGGGGCGGGACCAGCTCATCCAATATCTCATCAAGCACGGCGCGCGCGTGAACACCGGCTTCAATCCCGGCCAGGTGCACGTCAATACGCCGCTCATGATGGCCGCCATACAAGGACACACGAGCTCGGCGGTGTTGTTGCTGCGGGCCGGCGCCGATGCGCGCGCGCGTCTGATCACCAGCGGCTACACGGCGGCCGAGCTGGCGGCGAAACACAACGGCCGCGGCCTGGTGCCGTTGCTCAAATGCGCCGAGGCGGCCGGCCCCGGGCCGGCTTTCGTGCAGCGCTGCGAACAGAGCGCGGCCCGCTAGATCGCGCGCCAGTCCGCAAGCGCGCAGGACCAGGCGAGAACGCAGCTCGGCATGATCCGGGTCGGCGTGGGCGGCTGGACGTACGCACCTTGGCGCAGCAATTTCTATCCCGAGGGACTTACGCACAAGCGCGAGCTCGAGTACGCGAGCCGCAAGCTCACCAGCATCGAGATCAACGGCACGTTCTATCGTACCCAGAGCGCCGCGAGCTTTGCCAAGTGGCGCGACGAGACGCCCGATGACTTCGTCTTCTCGGTAAAAGCGCCGCGCTACGCCACCAACCGCGCGCTTCTGGCCGAGGCCGGCGACTCCGTCGAACGTTTCTTTACGAGCGGGCTGGCCGAGCTGGGCCCGAAGCTCGGTCCCATCCTGTGGCAGTTCTCCGCCTTCAAGCGCTTCGAGCCGGAGGATTTCGAGCGCTTCCTCGCTTTGCTGCCGCCGCAGCTCGGCGCCCGGCGCTTGCGCCACGTGCTCGATGTGCGGCACAAGAGCTTCGCGACCACCGAATTCGTCGCCCTCGCGCGGCGTCACCAGGCGGCGGTCGTATTCAGCGATACCGATGAGTTCCCCGCGTTCGCCGATGTGACGGCGGATTTCGTCTATGCGCGGCTGATGCGCTCGGCGGCGTCCGAACCCACGGGCTATTCCGCAGCGGCGCTCAATGCGTGGGCGCAGCGGGCGAAGACCTGGGAAAGCGGCTGGGAGCCTGACGACCTGCCTCGCATCGATGCGCCTGCCGGCGGCGCGCGAGCGGGAGCGCGCGACGTGTTCGTCTATTTCATCAGCGGCGCCAAGGAGCGTGCTCCCGCCGCGGCGTGCGTGCTTCTGTCCATGCTTTGATCGATCTGTCGAGGCGACGCGCCTGTCTTCCCGCCCGGGCGGAGAGGGGCGTTCGAGGCGAAGCGCCAAGGCGGCGGCACGGGAGGCGAACCCCCGTACAATCGAGCGCATGACGATTTATCTCCTGGTCGCGCTCGCATTCCTGGTGCATGTGGGTTTCGCGGGCAGCCGGCTGGCAGTGCCGCTGTTCGCAGTCGAGCAAGGCGCCTCGCCGTTCGTGGTCGGAACGGTCATGGCGCTGTACGCCGCGTTTCCGGCGTTTCTCGCCATACCGGCCGGGCGCATCGCCGACCGGCTGGGGTTCAAGATGCCGCTGGTGATCGGCACCTCCGGTGTCGCGATCGCGCTGCTGCTGCCCTTCCTGTGGCCGACGCTCGCGACGTTGTACGTGACCGCGACAATCATCGGCATCGCATTCATGGCCTTGCAGCTCGCGACCCAGACGCTTGCCGGTGCGATCGCGCAACCCTCCGAGCGCGCACGCAACTTCAGTCTCCTCAGCATTGGATTCGCCCTGGCGAACTTCAGCGGGCCGCTTCTGACCGGTTTTCTCATCGACCAGATCGGTTATGCCAATACCTTCGGCGCCATTGCGCTGCCGCTGCTGCCGGCGATCGCGATCGCGCTCGCCGGAAAGCGCTGGATACCGCCGGTGAGCGCGAAAGCCGAGGCAGCGCGCGCCGGCTTCCTCGATCTACTCAAGATCAAGCCGCTGCGCGATACGCTGATCGCGAGCGGCATCGTGTCGGCGGGCTGGGACGTCTATCAGTTCTTCATGCCGATCTACGGCCGCGCGCAGGGCCTGTCGGCAACCGCGATCGGCGTGGTCATGAGCGCGTTCGGCATCTCCATCATCCTGGTGCGCCTGGTGCTTCCGGTCGCGTCGCGCCGGGCCGGCGAAGCGCAGCTGCTGACCTGGGCGATGTTCGTCGCCTGCGGCGCCTTCGCGCTGTTTCCGTTCTTCCATAGCGCGTGGGCGCTCGCCGGCGTGTCGTTCCTGCTCGGCATCGGCTGCGGCTGCGGCCAACCGCTATCGATGACGCTCGTCTTCAACACCACGCCCAAGGGACGCACGGGGGAGGCGACCGGCATGCGCATCACAGTCAACCAGATCATGCACGTCGCCGTGCCGTTGCTGTTCGGCGCGGTCGGTTCCACGGTTGGCTTCGCGGCGGTGTTCTATTCCAACGCGGGCTTTCTCGCCGCCGGCGGATATCTGAGCTTGCGCGCGTACACTCGCCGCTAGTGTGATGAATCGTAAATTCGTCGAATTTCGTCATTCCCGCGCAAGCGGGATCCAGAACGAAAGTCCGCCTGGACCCCCGCGTTCGCGGGGGTCGCTGTGCGCGTACTGCGTCGTGCAGGCTGCCAGCCGCTCATGGCGTGGCGCGCGCCATGCAATAACCGTAAGGAGCGGCTGCAAGCTGGCTCGGCTGGCGAGCGTCCGCGCGCATCGCCTACGAAATGAGCAACGCCCACCTCCCGCGCTCGATACGACTGCGAGTGCTGCGTATCCCAAGCTTGTTCACAGGGTTATCCACAAAAATTGTGAGTATCGCTGCTGCATCGCGGCGTGAGCTTGGCGGACGCGCACGGCTTGCTCGCTCAGGCTCGTCCGGCCTCAAGTTGCCTGCGCGCATGGCCGTTATCTGCGGCTGAGCGAAAACCGGATGTATGCCGCGCCCAAGAGGAACCTGGGCGCGAGGGGCATGCCTCGCCCAAGAGGAACCTGGGCGCGAGGGGCGGCTCAAGTTCCGCGGCTGTGAGCCGATGCTCAGGGCTGCGCCGGCTTTCGTCCTGAAGCGCCGCGCTGTCAGGCAGGATTCGATGAGCATAAGCG